>CAYWKE010000001.1:0-77127 GCA_964459075.1 uncultured Candidatus Saccharibacteria bacterium
CCTATGCCGTCATCAGCACCACCGCTGACCAGTACAAAGCCACCCACAAGAATAGAAGGAACGTCCACGCTTGCAACGATGTTACCCATCGATCAATGAACGAGCCACCTGCGGCATCTGTGACACGAGACCCGCTGCGCACCACGCCTGTACCGTACACGCACGGTGATTCCCCGACTTCTCATACCCCGAGGTGACCGCGCCCGTCGTAGGGTTGACCGCGTAGTACTCGATCGGTGAGCCGAGCTCCTCGATCGCCCGCGCAACCGCCCACCGTACCGTGTCCGCCGCATCGTGGAAGCCGAACGCAGCCATCCCTGCGGCAGCGATGAGGGAGTCATGGGGCCACACGGTACCGTTGCTGTAGCAACTCTGATCAAAGTGGGACGAGTCAGAAGAGAGTGTGCGGATGCCGCCTGTGGGCGTAAAGAGGTCGGACTCACTGAGACGCGTAACAATTGCAGGGACGAGCATGTCCGGCACGATACACTGGGGCCCTTTGGGAGTGAGAGCGTGAGCCCACAAGAGGTGCCCCATATTTGAGCGCACCGCTTCAATGATCTTCCCAGCGCCATCCACCCCGCAGCCCCGGAGACCATGCTCTCCGATGAAGACCTCGGCGAATCGAGCCTTCACGTGTGCTGCCCGCTCTCCGTACTGGCGCGCACGAGCAGGGTCTGCCGCTGCCAGAAGCGCAGACCACAGTTGCAGGGCTGCGTACGCATAGCCCTGCA
The DNA here is from genome assembly GCA_964459075.1 of uncultured Candidatus Saccharibacteria bacterium. Lineage (GTDB taxonomy): Bacteria > Patescibacteriota > Minisyncoccia > Phycocordibacterales > UBA12088 > CAYWKE01. Next base: position 735 of record CAYWKE010000001.1, read on the forward strand.
CCTCGATCATCGCAACCGGGTACGTGATGGGTGTGTCGTCCTCGTGGAAGAGTGCCTCGCTACTATCCATCCACGTCTGGGAGGTGAGTCCTCCCGTTGCAGGGTCTGCGTGGGGTGCGAAGTCAATGAGGCCGTCGCTGTTCCGATCACCCCACACCTCCATCCATGCGAGCGCTTCGTAAGCGGCGCGGAAAAACTCAGCGGGTGCCAGCTCAAATCCCACCACAGAAACGTAGCGTCCTATCATCCAAGCCAGCAGCGGCGTCTCATCAGCTCCCTCGTAGTTGCGCATCACGCCGTCGGGATACAGGAACCAGGGTGGGTTCTGATCGCGCGTGAGGTGTTCATGACCGTCGGGCCGCCATTCGTGAATACACTTCCCCGGCTCTTCACCGCTCTGTGGAACGCTATGGACTCCCTGCTCAGCAACGAGTCGAACAAGGATGGTATGCACCCAGTCCAGGTACGCCTGACTGTTCTCACGCTCATACGTCTCCAACAGAAAGTACGCGGCGATCAATGAGTCACGCCCGAAGATAGCTCCATACACCTCATCTGCGGATGAGGCGCGCACACCTTCCTCGGTCATGAGGGAGGCAAGCGCGTCGCGGCCCAGAGCAGCGAGCCTGTCTTGATCAAGGGGAGTGCGTGGTGATTGTTTGTAGCTCATTCGCAGGTTCAGTATACACGACCCCGCAGGGTTTGCTGCCTCAGCAGCGCAGCTCACCATTACTGCGAGGCGTCTAGACAGGAAGATCTGTGGGAAAAGGAAAGCAGGTCAGCAACTAGTACTGACCTGTTTCCCAAACGTGCTTCTTGCAATTCTCAACCATCTCGTCGGGAGTCTCGCCGGATATCTCCGCGTCGCACGGTCCCCCGAGCTCACGACAGGTGAGGGTTTTCATATAAGCATCTTACCAAGTCGAAGTATATTTGCACATCCCGACTCTAGACAATGTTCCGAAGATCAGTAGAGTAGCGTTAGAGCAATCGGGAAGATAGGCGATGCATCTGAACAAAGCCGTTGAGTTGTGTGTAGATGGGTAGCTCCAAACCACCTCTTCCTGTCACGAAATGCGCGCACCCATCGCAAGGATTGAGAACGACCGCGCGTTCGTTGTCCTCATCCTGAAGTGGACCGCTCAACGAGTAGGTCCCAGAGAATGGGAGTACTTGTGTGGTCCTGGAGAAGCAGTGTTCGACACAGAATTCGACCAGATGAATTTCAACCAGTACACACGATGCCTTGTTGTGCATCGTAGGTACTCGGGTAACAACATGTGTCTCTGGCCTCCTCACACACTCGCGCCGATCCGACCACAAGTCGCTCCGGACAGCATCGAAGTGATCGTTACAGAGTGCGAGCAGGTGCTTCTCGGACGCGTTCGCAAAGGAGTACTACAAGATCGGCTCTCCTACCTCTGCAACATTGTTCGCGATCATTCTGATCGAGCGTCGGTGGGTCAATATTACCTGAACCTACTGGCAGCAGCGCAATACGAACTACATTATAAGGGAACAAATAATGTGGTTCCCTTCATTCCAACGGCCAGCCGATGAGGCTGGCCCATCCGTTTATGTCCAACCGCTTATGTGGGGTAACCACTCGCGCTACCCATTCACCCCAGGGGTGACCGTGTTCGTGGGCAAGGGGTCGATGCCGGTGATCTGATTGAGTAGACCGACCAAACCCCACACCGAGACCATAACAAAGAGCACGATGACACCCCAGATCATTTGGTGCATCGCACGCGAACGAGCCTCGGGATCTCCCGCGTTGAGAATGAAGAGCGCCATGCTCCAGAAGAAAAAGATGAGTGCGAGGGTGAGCACTAATGGAAGCAGGAGGTTCAAGATCTCTTGCGCACTGCCGAACAGGCCTCCAAAGTACTCAAGATCGGCAGCCGCTCCCGGAATACCCGGTGCCGCATCACCTCCGCCGCCACCGCCACCAGCGGCAGTGATGAGCGGCGTAAGTGCGAGCGAAGTGATGATGAGTGTTCGTTTCATATGCAAGAGCGTACTACGAGAGACTTCCCGTGTCGAGTGTCGTACCGCGAGCAAATACCCTACTCACTCGTTGACGTCGCGGTCGTAGTTGCGGCCGTCGTCGCCTGTTCACGCTTGAAGATACGGGAGTCGAGGTCGTTGTAGGTCTCGACCGCCTGCTCTTTGATGAGCTTGCCGAGCTTCTCCTCTCCGGTGCGGTCGAACGCCATCCAGCCAATGATGAGCGCTGCGATCGCCACGATCAGTGCCAGGTTCGCCACAGCGCCTCCCCCTTCGCGATGCTCATCCGGCTGGAACTGCTCGGCACTACTCCCTTCCTCTGGACGCGCTCGCGCCTGCAGAACGGTGAGCGCAAAGAGTATGACGAGCGTTGCAAGTGCCACCCCCATGCCCACCCACGGCACCCACTCGTGCCGTTCGGTCAGGCGATTCTCTTCGTAGTTGCACGCATCCCCCACCCCGTCACCATCAGTGTCCACCTGTGCACGGTTGGGGTCGAGTGGGCAGTTATCTTCTGCTGCGAGGATACCGTCTTTGTCGAGATCCTCACACGCGTCCCCGGTGCCGTTACCATCCTCATCCTCTTGGTCGGAGTTCGGAGTTGCGGGGCAATTATCCGTCTGATCTGCGATACCATCTCCGTCGCTATCGCGCGGCGTGTATGCCGGGTTGATCGTCACATCGCGAGAGACCGAAACAACGACAGGGTCACTCACATCACGGAACGAGCCACGCTCAACATACGGCACATCAACGAGCCGATCCTGCATGAGGTAGATGCGGTAGTCCCCTCCGGGACGAGCCAGGAAGCGAAGCGCCTTATAGAGCGGGCGTATCTCGGTACCGTCGACCGAGAGCTCCACGAGTCGCAACGGCTGCTCAAGTTCAAAGGTCACGATCAGTTTTCGCGTCGTGACACGAGGGAACGTGATGCGCTCACCAGTGACCCGAGCGCGATCGAGCACGACACGCTCATTTGAGGCGTCGAGGATACTCACGCGCGTGGGCAGCGCAGCGCCATAGGCACGCACCAACTCGATTCTCTCAGCATCAAAAGGGAGGACGACCCCATCCTCGACACGCTCAAGTGCAAGCTCGACCGTGTTGACCCGCCCAGGTGCGTAGGGAAAATCCACGAACGTTGCTGCCTGTCCGTCAGAGAGCTCAGGGATAACGCCAGCTTCGCTCTCTGAGCCGTCACGCACACGGAACGTGACCCCCTGCCCAACAGCAAAGGTTTCGTGGGGTACGACGCTACCCTGCGCACGCTCGATGACGACCGCGCGAGACATATCGTAGCTGGGAGCGAACTGCGCCTCAACGACCTCCGGACGCGTACGCTCGGGTAGCTGCACGTTGACCACGAGGCGATACGCTGACGCCGCATCCTCAGGAAATGCTGACTCCACGAACTGCGATGCGACAACGCTCGGGAGTGCTGCCAACGTGCAGAGCGCAACGAGCATGTAGGTACGACCGGTCATAGGTGTTCGATAGTGCGCGGTGGTGGCGCGGGTGCAGAAAGGTCACGTCGTGCCACGAACGCCGCACCCATCAAGAGAAGCCCGAGCACGATAAAGGTCGCAACCCTGCCCTCAATACCCAACTTCCACACATCGATGAGAATAAGGTGAAGTGCAACAAAGCCAATGAGTCCTCCTCCCCAGCGCATGATGAGCTTCTGGCCGTAATCTCGACCCATGAGGTAGAGCCCGATGCCGAGAATGGTGTAAACCATGAGCGCGATGAACGTACCGAGATCATCCGACATCGTAACGCCGTGAGCCACGAGCCACACGAGTATGAGCGCGTAGAGTACGCCAACTTGGTAGAAGATATTCCCGATGAGCAGGGCCTCGTCAGCATCCTCTCCCTCGCGCGCGCGTCTGATGTACGCACCCACCCCGACACAGGCGGCCATGGTAAGCACGAGCGCGAGCGCATCCCCATGAAGGACACCGCGCTCCCACGCAGGTGCCACGATGTGCCCCAGTGAAAGTACCCCAGGGACCAGAAAGAGGAGCGCAACGCCACGGGTCTCACCATGGGTGAGCAGCAGTCGGGTGAGCACGAGCGCCAGTGTTGCCTCAGCAAGATAGAAAATGGTAAGGGTCGGTCCTTCGGTCTCAAGCGCCGCAGCGACCGACAACAAGACGAGCGCAACGCCTCCGTAGACGAAGAACGGTGTCCGTCGCCCAGCGAGGTGCACACACGCGAACGAACCCCACGCGAAAACGAGTGACCAGAACACAAAGAGGAGACTCATCCACTCACGCGGTACCAGGACCCCGATCGTCACGCAGAGGTAGACCGCCACGAGAAGCGCGGTCGTAAGGTAGACACCTCCCCGATTCTCGCGAGGCGCACGCAAGAGAGCCATCGTGCTCGAAGTGACAAACAGCGCGGCACCCAGCGATGCCAACAGCAGGATGAGGTTCTGCTCCTCAGGGCGTGCCTGGGTAAAGGGTGCAATGCTCATGAGCAAGAGGACACCGACCCCAACGGTGCTCAGGTACCCCCACCCAGTGAAGAAGACGATCCAGAGGGTGCCCACCATCACCCCTACGAGGTAAAGCACGTAGAGTGTGGGTGAAGGGTCGGGGGCAGCGGTCAACAGAGGAGCAACGACCGCAAGCAGCATGCTTGCAAGGGCGAGCAGGTGTCGTCTATGGACGATGCTTGCGAACGCGACGAACACGATAGAAGCGAGCATCATGAGAAGCGCTGTGGTGGGAGTAAAGAGGTCGTAGAGCCCACGCGCAACAGAGAGGGACATGATGATGGTCGTCGAACCAACGACCATGAGGATGCCGGCCTGCTGCTTGTGGGGTGTGGAAAAGCGCAGGTACCCACCCACCATCACGACCGAGCCCGCGACAAGACCGATGAGGATGCGGCCGAATTCGCCGATCCAGTTGTTGGCGATGGCGTAGCTCAGGAACCACCCCATACCCAGCAAGAGGAAGAATGCACCCAACTTCATGAGCCAGTCACGTTTCAGCCACGCGATGAAGCCGTTCTCGCTGTGGTCTCTCTGTTGTGGGGTATGGGGCACGGACGGCTCATATGCGACCATGCCTCCGATCGTTCCGGTCTGCGCAACGGGATACGGTGACCCTGTGGACTCACCACCCGCAGGGTATGCACCCTGAGCGGGTAGAGGAGTTGCGTGTTTGGATGCCTGCTCGTCCTCGCTTCGTACTCGTTGCTCCTCAAGGCGCGTCACACGTGCGGTCAACTCTCCCACGCGTTGGAAGAGTATGATGGTGACCACAATGAAGCCGATGAGAAGGAGGAATGAGAGCATAGCTAACCGTCGTGCTGCTCTGCAGCGAATTCGATGTGCTTCTTAAATAAGATAGTATAGATGTCAGCAAGCCCATAGAGGAGACTGAGGACAAGTGGCCCCAGCAAAAAGCCGGACGGTCCAAAGAAAGCAATACCCCCAAGTACAGAAACGAGAATCAACAGCGGGTGAATACGCGCTCGTGCCCCCAAGAGCTTGGGCATGAGAATGTTGTCGACGAGCCCGACCACAAAACTCCCCCAGAGCGCGAGCCCAATGGCAGCTCCGAGTGCACCAGAGAGAAGGAGGAAGAGCACTGCGGGAAAGATGACCGCCGCGGTACCGACACCAGGAACGAGCGCAGCGATCGCCGCTATCGAACCCCAGAGGATAGGATTGGGGAGACCGAAGATGAGGAACCCGACCGAGGTGAGCACGCCCTGGATGAGTGCTATGAGGAGCGAGCCACGGATGACCGAGTGGATCGTGTTTCCCAGTTTATCGAGAATGGTACGATCGTAGCGGTCATCGAGCGGTGAGAGGTTGACGAGGGTACGGATGAAGTGCGGTCCGTCCTTGAGAAAGTAGAAGAAGGCGATCGAGCCAACGATGAGCGAAAGCACCAACTGGGCAGTACCACTGAAGGCAGTCCCGATGTGGCTCGTGATCCACCGCGCCACATCCCCGGTCACTCCTTCGACATCGAGCTGAAAGCCGGGAACGTGCACCTGGATGGCTCGTTCGATAGGGATCACGATGGTCGAAACGATATCCTGTCCCTCGCTGGTGAGTGCCCCCCGCAGCTGCTGCGCTTCCTCAATGAGGAGGCCGGCGATCACCGATAGGGGGATGACCACGACCAGGAGAGCTACCAGCGACGTAGCTAGCGCTGAGAGCACCTCGTGCTTTAGTCGCATGTGGATCCGCTCGTGGAGTGGGTCGGCCAGCACCGCGAACACCGCAGCGACCGCCAACGTGGGGAGAAATGGTGCGAGTATCAGGGTCGCGAGTGTGAGGACCCCAATGAATATCGAGATGAAAAAGATCAGTTGAATGCGCGAGTGCTGTTCCATACCCCGCTCAAAAAGAGCCCTAGCGGAGCGTTTTCTTGGTACGTGCCGCTGCCTTCTTTGCAACCTTCTTAGTAGAGGACGCAGGAGCATCCACCACATCCTTCTTTATCTTACTCCAGTGTCGCTTCAATTCTGTGCGTAGCTCATCGAGTTCGCTTGTCGTCGTCTTCTTCGCCTTGCCGTACTTGTCGACAACCTGGTCGACCGCCTCTTCGTAGGTATCCTTGCTCACCTCACGCATGCCGTCGATCTTCTCCAGCACGTCTGCACGAGCTTTGAGGGTCCAGGTCTTGAGCTCGGTGCGACGCTTCTTTGCCTGTGTGCCGAGAAAGAAGTAGCTCATCGCTGCTCCTGCTGCGACCGCGCCGAGGATGGTCAACGGGCCTGCGCCTTGCTTCTTTGGTTGTTTCTGTGATGCCATATGTTTTGGTTTTAGTAAGTACTACGTCTATTCATCGTCCTCACTCTGGCGCTTCTTGCGACGGGTACGCTTCTCCCCCATTGCTTCCCGCACAGAAGAGACCAAAAAGGAAAGCGCTTCGCGCATACCAACACTCGCCACGAATGCTTTGGTTGCGCGGGAGGTGGCGTGCACGGTCGCCTTCACATCTGAGCGCATCTCACCGAGATCCTCCACCAGCTCCTCGACCTCGCGCCGAGCTGTGGCTGCTACGTGCGCTATGTCACGCAAGATCTTGATGACGAACGCGAGTACCACGATCCCTAGCACCGTAAGGATGACGAGCGCAATGGAACTAATGAAAAAGAAGATGTCTGCTTTGATGAGTGAGTCCATGAACACCAGTATACCCCGGTGTGCCTCCTGGTCTAGTGTTCGAACACCCCAACGATGAGGAACGCGCCACCCCACAGCATATCCCAGCGTGCTATACTCCACTCACTATGCACGATCGTCGGCCACTCCTTATCGTCGTCGCGCTGGTGGGGCTGCTGGTTACCTTCCTGGTGCTGCGACGACTCATCCTCGGTCCGCCTGCCGAGATGCTCGTGGGGCTCACGCTGCGCGGTGCTGATGCGGTGGCATGGGAAGAGGTCACCCTCGTTATCGATGACGTATGGCTCTCCCAACACGATGGTCGGTGGGTGCGTCTCTCCCGACACCCCACTACAGTCACCGCGGGCGAGGTGGCAGAGAACCGGTTTCTACCCATCAGCGAGTCGTGGCGTGGTGCAGGTCGATACGACCGCATCCGCCTTCATGTTGCTGAGGCCTACGCACGAGAAGGTGGCGGACGCAAAGAGGTACGTCTGCTCTCTGACGAGATCGCACTCTCGCTTCCGATCGAACTCGTACGCGGTGAGACCTCCTCGGTCACACTAGCGCTGTCCCTCGCTGCATCACTCCGCACCGTCCCCGGAGGTGAGGTAGCCCTCTTGCCGCAGATCAGCGTCGAGAGCAGGCGCGGCATATCCTACACAAAGAGCGAGAGCGGGCTGCTCGACCTCTCGGGCGGTTCCCTCCTGTTCTCCGGCGTGTTCGGCGTGACTGAGTCGGCTGGTATGCGACTGAACTACCGCCTCCCCGATGAGCGCGTGCTGTCGTACGAGAGCAACATACTGTCTGTTATTCCCGAACCACGTACCCGTATCGAGCCCTCTTCCCTGCGCCCGCGAGCAACCTCGACCCCGCCTGAGGTATCGAGGCCGCCTGAGTCGATCGCACCCACGAGCAGTGCTACTACCACGGCGACCTCTAGCTAGCCACCTCAGCGAGACACTCGTTGTACGCGTGCGCCTCATCATTGTACTCCTCAACGTGTGCACGCTGGCGCGCCAGGAGCTCATTGTAGTTTGCGACGAGGGTGTTGTACTCCTCGACCTTTGCAATATACGCTTCTCCTGAGGGCTGTGCTGCCTCAAGATCCTCCCGACGCGTGGCGAGCTCTGCTTGCTGTACTTCCAGAAGAGCGTCCTGTTCCTCAATATCCTCTTTGAGCCCTTGATCGGGTGCGGGACAGACAGAGCGAGGTAACCCAAAGCTCTGTACGGCAACCCAGTTGACCTCCCCTTGGAAGGTCGCGCGACGCGCGGCGATACCGATCTCACTGTACTTTTCGTGCAGGATATTTGCTCGGTGTCCCGGACTCTCCATCCATGCTTCCACTACGTGAGCATCGTCTCGGAAGCCACCATAGGCAAGGTTCTCACCCACCAGAATGTACTGGTACCCTGCTGCCGCGGCTAGTTCCTGGATCCCGTCCCCCGTCGGGGATTCGTGCTGGAAGTAGTCTCGCGCGATCATGTCAGCGAGCTTGCGCTCTGCCATCTCGGTGAGCTGCGGGTCGACCGAAAACGCGGACATCCCGCGTGTGGTTCGCTCGAGGTTCGTCTCACTGAGTATACCTTGGGGCGAAAGTGCAGCCGCACTCTCTGCGTACTCCTCTTGCTGAGGCAGGATCTCAGAGACGACCGGCACGTCGCGAACACGCTCGACCACGCGCGTGAGGGGACCAGGTGTAGTCGCCGGGGCAGGTACCGACCCCTGCTGCTCCTGAGCTGGCTCCGCTTCTTCAAAGGTAACAGCGTCCCACAGTCGGACAGCCGGAGCACGTTCTTCTTGTGGCGGCGCGAGCGCGACAGCCCCCTCAGCCGTTGGGGCAGTCGCCGACTGCGGCAGAGCACCCGAGGAGAACAGGAACGCGAACCCTAACAGGTAGAAGAACACGTGCATACGTCTCTAGTATACCAGAGTCATCTGAGATGTGGCGGACGTCAGATGATCGAGTCGATGAGCCATCCCACGCTGTAGGCGATCGTGGAAGCTATACCACCCACGAGGAGCATTTCAAGGCCTGAGGTGAAGAACGAGCGTCGGGTGACCCAGGAACGAGCACCTCCTACCAGAAAGAACGCGAGAAAGGTTGCAGCAATGGAGGCAAGGTAGGGCTCCGGACACCACGTGGCAGGCAGCATGAACGGGATGAGCGGGATGACACCGATGACGACGAACGCAACGAAGGTGGTCAAGCCGCTATTGAGCGGTGCGTCGTCGGTGGTATCGCCCCCTGTCACCCGGTCCACGTCGCGCTCTGAGGAGACCGCGAGGTAGCTCGACGAACCCATGGAGAAGCCATCAGCAAAGAGGTTTGCGAACCCGAGAATGAGGAAGACCGATACCTCAAGAGAAGCACCCGCAGCGCTCGCTACGATCGCGAATGTGGTGATGAGACCGTCGTTCGCTCCGTAAATGAGATCGGGTAGGTAGGCAGTGACGAATCGCTTGATCATGGATCTTCAGGAAGTGCTTCGGGTTCAGGCTGTGGAGAGGGCTCTATCAGCACGTACCCACGTGGGCCGTAGTCAGGTCGCGGTACCTCTTCTTGGGTGAACCACGCGTCCGGCACTTCGATATCGGCAGCGTACACGTCGCCCACTCGTTCACGTGCTTCGCCGCGGGTAAGCCCACTTTTGGGCAGTGCTATTGCTAAGATCGCACTTGCTCGTATCGAAGGCCCGACCACGCCCTCGTTCGCATCTATACCTGAAGGAAGATCGAGAGAGAGAACAGGTCGGCCGCTGTCATTGACCAGACCAATGAGCCGCGCTACTTCACCCCGCACCGCGCCCGCAACCCCATAGCCAAGGAGCGCATCAACAACGAGATCCGTGCCTCGCAGGAGGTCACGCAGCTCTGCATCGCTCGCCTCTTCTGAGAGACCGACCATGACCGTATCAGGGAGCTGCTCGAACTTGACCTTTGCGACCGGTTTGAGGAAGAGCTCTGCGCGGGAGAGTACGATGCGCACGTCGTGCCCCTCGTGCGCGAGGATGCGCGCCGCCACCAACCCTGCACCTCCGGTGTTCCCAGAGCCAATGAGGAGGAGAACGCGGTTGGTCTGTGGGAACTGGTCGTGCACGAGCGCTGCGGTCGCGCGGCCCAGCCGCTCGTGCATGCGCGCGAGCGGCACTTTGTACTGGTGCACCATGCGCTCATCAAGATCCTGCATGGCAAGCTTAGAAAGAGTGTACATGCTCACACACTAGTATACGGCTCTGCAGCGCACGCTGTACAGCGCTTTGTCACCACCACAGTTCAGTTCAAACGTTACGAGCGCACCGGCTGTCGCTCTTCAACGATCTCAAGAAGACGATTATACTTGGCAATGCGTTCTCCGCGCGCAGGTGCGCCCAACTTGAATGCGTCAGCGGCGACCGCAACCGCAAGGTCGGCAATGAACGGATCGTTGGTTTCCCCACTGCGGTGTGAGACCGCGACGAACCACTTGTACTCACGTGCACGCGCGATCGCATGCAGCGTGTCGGTCACGGTTCCGATCTGGTTGGGTTTGATGATGAGACCCGTGAGCGCACCGGCCTCTTGGGCTGTGACCATGCGGTGCACGTTCGTCGTGGTGACATCGTCACCAATGACCCGGGTCGTCTCCGGAAGCGCGCTCGTGAGCGCAGCGTGGTTCGCAAGATCGTCTTCAGTGAACGGATCCTCGAGGTAGCACAGTGGGAACCGCTCAGCAAGACCGCGGTAGGTCTCAACCGAGAGGAGTGAGGTGTCAGCTACCTCATTCGCTGCAGCGTCCATGCCGTAGCCCATGAACGTGGGCTCAAGCTGCAGTCGGTCGCGCACCTCGTCAAAGAGCGTGAAGGGCTCGGCGGGGTCCTGGCAGGCGGGTGTGTAGCCGCCTTCGTCACCGAGTGAGGTCGCGTGTGAGCCGAAGCGTTCAACCAGGAGTGTGCCTAACTCGTGATAGAATCGCGCGGTCATGTGAATGCCGTACTCAGGATGCGCAACCTGCGGTACGATCATGTACTCTTGGAAGGGCAAGCCGGAACCCGCGTGGACACCACCGTTGATGAGGTTCGCGAGGAGTTTGGGGTAGCCCGGCGTGGTCCCCGCGAGCTGAGCAAGGTAGCGCCACACCGGCATTCCCTCGCGCGCTGCGAACGCCTTCACAACTGCGATCGATACGCCGAGCGTTGTGTTGCCACCCAGCTTCGAGAGGTCGTCCGTGCCGTCAAGCTCGTGCAGGATAGTATCGACACGCTGGGGATTGTCGAGTACGACCCCCAGGAGCGCATCCTCAATGGTACTCTCGATGTACTGAATGGCCTCGGTGACCGATACACTCTTCACCTCGTGGGAACCAGCACTCTTCCCTTCAGGCACGGCAGCGCAACCAACCGAACCATCAGAGAGATGGACCGAGACCTCGAGGGTCCACGTGCCGCGACTCGTGAGAATGGGGCGAGCTGTGAGCTTTGCAATGGTCATGCACCTACCGCATTCTGTGGTTCACCTGCAAGCACGCTCGCAATGTTGTCGATCGTGGTTTGCATAATGCGCTTGAGGGCCTCTTCAGTATTGAATGCGCTATGTGGGGTAACAATGACCGACGGGTGGTCGATGAGGATGTGGTTCGCCAATAGGGTTCGCATGTGTTCGGTCTCGTGCAGGTGGTGCGCCAGGAACGACAACTCATCTTTGACGATACCCTCTTCCTCAAACACGTCGAGTCCTGCGCCTTTCAGCCGCCCTTGGGAGAGTCCCTCCACGAGCGCCTCCGTCTGGATGATGGGGCCGCGGGACGTGTTGATGATGACCGCACCCTCCTTGACCTGGGTGATGTTCTCGCAGTTGAGCATGTGGTGGGTCGCCTCCATGTAGGGCACGTGGAAGGTGATGACGTCCGAACTCGAGATCAGTTCCTCGAACGAGGCGTAGCGCATCCCCTGTTCATTCGCAAACTCCTCATTTGGGTACGGATCGTAGCCGATGACCTCCATGCTAAAGCCCCTCCCGATCATGACCGCATGCCGCCCGATGTTGCCCGTACCCACGACTCCCAACGTGCGGCCCATGAGGTCGAACCCGCGTAACTGGTGAGGGTTGAAACCTCGTCCCTCACGGACCTGCTCGTACCCATCGGTGATACGTTTGGAAAGCGAGAGGAGAAGTGCGAAGGCGTGCTCGGCGACCGTGTTCGATCCGTACGTCGGCACGTTCATGACAGTGATGGTACGCTCCTTTGCCGCCTCTAAGTCGATGTGGTCAAAGCCGGTCGAGCGGGTGGTGACGAATTGCAGTCGAGGGAACAGCTCCATCGTCTTTCGGTCGACGACCGAGTCGATAAAGACCGAGATACCTTCGACCGAGCGATCATCAGGGAGTGCGTCGTGCAGCAGCGGCCCCTTGATGAAGGTCAGTTCATTCCCATCTGCGATAGGCGAGGAGCGTACGAAGTCCTCTTCCCAGTCCTCAGCAATGAAGAAGGCAATGTGCATGGCTAGTGTGATTTTGCTTCGGTCTCGGCAAAGAGCGGGAGCGACTTGATGACCGTATCGGGTGAGAGTGAGATACTCTCGATCCCGCGCTCAATGAGGAATGCGGCGATGTCTGGGAAGTCTGAAGGTGCCTGTCCGCAGATGCCGATGTATTTGCCACGATCCTTGCAGGCAGCGATCGCGACCTCCATCATCTCGAGGACCGCGTGGTTCTGCTCGTTCCCGACCGAAGCAATGGTCGCCGAATCGCGGTCGAGCCCCAGGACAAGTTGCGTGAGGTCGTTCGAGCCGATCGACATGCCGTCGAAGCGATCGAGGAATTCGTTCGCCAGGATGACGTTACTCGGGACCTCGCACATGACGTACACCTTAAGCTTGTCATCCTTCATGCGATCGAGTCCGTGCTCACTCATGACGAAGAGCACCTTGTCGGCCTCATCCAGGGTGCGGCAGAACGGCACCATCGGGACCGCGTTGTCGAGGCCCATCTCGTAGCGCACCTTTGCCATTGCCTTACATTCGAGTCCGAACGCATCCTTGAACGAGTCACTGTAGTAGCGGCTCGCCCCGCGCCACCCGATCATCGGGTTCGCTTCCTCGGGCTCGTAGAGATCGCCGCCGATGAGCGTGCGGTACTCGTTGGTCTTGAAATCTGAGAAGCGAATGATGACGTCGTGGGGGTAGAACGCTGCCGCGATCATGGCGATACCTTCAGCAAGTTCATCCACGTAGTACTGGGTCTTGTCCTCGTAGCCCGGGGTCAGCCGGTCGATCGTCTCCGCGAGGCGTCGCTGCGCACTGTCCTCTGCGTTCTTCAGTTCTTGGTAGTGGAAGAGTGCATTGGGGTGGATACGGATGTGCGAGTTGATGATGAACTCCAAGCGCCCCAGACCCACGCCCTTGACGGGAAGGTAGTGGTTCTTGAATGCCTCGTGTGGTGAGCCAACGTTGACCATCATCTTGGTCTTCAGCTCTGGCACCTCGTCGAGTCGGTGTTCTTCGGTCTCGTACGAGAGGAGGCCGCGCAGGACGCGTCCCTCTTTGCCGGACGAGCAGTCGATCGTCACCTCGTCGCCATCTTTGAGTGCTGATGTCGCATTGCCACAGCCCACGATGCACGGTATTCCGAGCTCGCGAGAGACAATCGCGGCGTGGCTCGTGCGGCCACCTTTGTCGGTGACGATGGCGCTCGCGATCTTCATGATGGGCTCCCAGTCGGGATCGGTGATCTCAGTGACCAACACCTCACCTTCGTTGAACGAGCCGATATCCTTGACGTCGCGAATGACGTTGACCTTCCCTGAGGCGATCTTGGTGCCGACCGCGGTCCCCGACACCATCTGCGGACCCTCTTCCTTGAGCTTGTACTCAATGACGGTCTTCTTGTCGCCGACGGAGTGGATGGTCTCAGGTCGCGCCTGAACGATGTAGAGCTGACCGGTCTTCCCATCCTTGGCCCACTCCATGTCCATCGGTTGGTAGTGCCCATGGTGCTCGGAGAAGTGCTTCTCGATGACCACGGCCCACCGCGCAAGCTGGCTTGCGTCCTCATCCGTGATGCAGTACTGGTCGCGCTCTTCCTCGAGCACCCCCACGATGATGCCGCCCTTCTCACCATAGATCATCTTGACCTCTTTGCTGCCTAGGTCCTTGGCGATGAGACCTGAGAGACCCTTCTCGAGGGAGGGTTTGAAGAGCGTGAATGCGTCCGGGTTGACCTTTCCTTGCACGACCATCTCACCGAGGCCGTAGGAGCCCTCGATGATGACGACCTTATCAAAGCCGGTCTCGGTGTCGAGTGAGAACATCACGCCGGAGGCGGCGAGGTCCGAGCGCACCATGATCTGAATGCCGACCGAGAGCGCGGCATCAGTGTGTGAGAAGCCCTTATCGGCGCGGTAGGAGATAGCACGGTTGGTGAAGAGTGAGGCAATGCACATCTTTGCATGCGCGACGACCGCTTCCTCGCCAACGACGTTGAGGTAGGTCTCCTGCTGGCCCGCGAAAGAGGCACCAGGCAGGTCTTCCGCGGTCGCACTTGAGCGCACGGCAACATCCTTAGTGCCGTACTCCTCGGTCAGCTGCGCGTACGCATCCCCGATCTCTCGCTTGAGATCGTCGGGTAGCTTCGCCTCTAGGATCATGGAGCGCACCGCTTGGCCACGATCGGAGAGGTCCTGCATGTCGTGGGTGTTGAGCCCAGCCAAGGTCTCGTTGATGCGGTCGCGCAGACCTGCGGAATCGAGGAAGTAATTATACGCGTGTGCGGTAACCGCGAATCCATCGGGCACGTTGACCCCCAGTTGCTTGAGCCGGGAGACCATCTCTCCCAACGCCGCGTTCTTGCCTCCGACCAACGGAACATCCTTGATCGAGAGGTCTGCAAATCGAATGATATGTCGCTCGTCCATGGTACGTAAAGAACTTAGGTTCCCCAATAAACACTACTACTAAAAGAACTCACTCCTTCAGCAACACGTACAGATCTGATACGTTGCTACCAGTATACCCCGTAACCACTCCTTGATGCACCCTGTGGAAGAATGTGAAGGAGTCACAGCGGGTAAGAAAGTCGTGCGGATCGAGTCCTGCTTCACGTGCTGCCTCCTGCGTCGTGGTATCAGCGATCGCACCTGCGTTATCGGACTTGTCGCGTCCGTCGGAGGCCACGGTCAATACGAGCTCACCCGCAGTAAGCGCTGGGAGCGCAGCAAGGGCGAGGTGTTGATTGCGTCCACCCTCTCCCTCGCCCGTGATCTCGACCGTCGTCTCGCCACCGTAGAGCCACACCTCGCCAGGGCCCATACGCTTGAGTTCATGCGCGAACCGCTGCGCGACCGCGTTCGCATCTCCCTCAAGGGTCGCCGAGACCACTCGCGGTGACAGACCACGTTCACGCGCAACGCGCTCCATAGCCGACAGGGCGGCCTGGTTCGTCAGTGCTAGGGTGTTGCGTGTGGTCGCAAAGCATGCCGGGTCTTTCGGGGTCTCGAACAGCACAGCGGGGTCGAACCCCTCAGGCGCACACGCGAACGTGGAGAGAACCGAACGCGCATCGGCGACTGTTGATGTATCAAGAATGGTCGGTCCTGAGGAGATCACGGAAAGGTCATCCCCAGGCACGTCCGAGAAGATGAGTGCCTCCAAGCGCGCAGGGTGGGCTGCCGCAGCGAGGTGTCCGCCGCGAGCGAGCGAGAGGTGCTTGCGTACGGTGTTCAGCTTGGCGATGGTTACGCCGCACGAAAAGAGTGCGCGGATCAGCTCTTCCTCAGCCACACAGGTGTGACTCTGCGGTTGGAACAGCAAGGTAGAGCCGCCACCTGAGATGATGAGAATGATCAGGTCGTCCTCGGTCGCGCTCTCAAGGAGGGTCAGAAGCTCCCTCGTGTGGAGCACGTTGGCATCTGAGGGGTAGGGGTGGGTACCCTCACACGAGCGGATGCGCTTCAGGATACCGCTGTCGCACCGCACATCAACGACCACCCCATCGTCAATGCGCTCGCCCAAGATCTCTTCGAGCGCGTAGGCAGCATCGAGCGCACACTTCCCCACACCCCCGACGAGCAATCGTCGAAATGAGGTTGCTGGATAGCGCCTCCCAGCGATCACGAGCGTGCCGTCCGGCTCACGCGCGACCTGCGCGCGCATGACCGCTCGCGTATCGATGGCGCTGAGCGCGGCTTCCACCAAAGCGAGCGCGTGTGCGCGCAGTGGCGTACATGCCAATTCCTCCGCATTCTGCACGTACCCCATGGTACCGGTATGGTACCCCGTGCTGCCTGGTCAATTCAATCGACCTATACACAGGCCCGCACACCAGCGACTGTTTCCTGGGGTAAAATGGAGGTGATGCGCCACGTGATATTTCGGCACCGCTACACGATACTGATCGGTGCACCCATTGTGGTGATGCTCGCCACATCGCTCGGGTTCACCACGCAGTTCGATACGCTCACCCTCGAACCTTCCCAGCGCTTCATCGCCGTAGGCGCAACCACCTCGATCGCGGTCTCGATCACGACGACCGAACCGGTCAACGTCATTGGGGGCGAGATCACCCTCTCTGAGGAACTGCGCGTCATCTCGATCGACACCACCGAGACCATCGTCGACCTATGGAGCGATGAACCAGCAGCGAGAGCCCCACGGGTCATCACCTTCAGCGGCGGGATCATACCGACGGAGGCAGGAGGATTTGAGGGCTCAGGCACGCTCTTTCAGTTCACTGTTGCGGCCGCCAAAGCAGGTTCGGGTCGCATCGAGTTCACACAGGCTGAGGTACTCGCCCACGATGGGCGAGGCACCAACGTGCTCGACCGACGGGTCCCCTTACGCCTGGTCGTCCATCCCAGCTCACGCCCCTCCCCCGACCTCGATGCGGATGATCGTGTCTCGCTGCTTGACGTGGGAATGGTCTCACGTCGAATATTCACCTCCTACGATCCACGCTATGATCTCAATACCGACGGACGTATTTCCTTCAGCGATGTCCTCCTGGTGATGCGCTACCTCGCCAAGTAGTCACGCACGCCGCGCGAAGGTGCGCAGGTGTCATCAGTGATTCTCAGCGAGTTGGCAGAGAAGCCTCGCGCTCCGCTCCTGCCCTTAGACACACTAGGAGCGCATGCGGGTGATGCGAAGCGGCTGTGGCCTCGCGGCGCTCTCGATATCCTCGATCTCGTCAATGATGTGCTCCTCACTCTGGGTGAGCTGGCGTGAGAGGTCAAGCAGCACTTGCTCCTCCTCTCGGGTCAGAGGACGTTCCCTGCTTGCAGCAGTGAGGTTGGCAACGTGCTGAGAGAGCTTTTGTTCGAGTTCTCCGAATGAGGCGTGGACGATATCCTCGGCCTCTCGTGTCTCCACGCGCACCAAACCACGCGCGCGCCGAACCGCGAGCCAGCCTAACCACAGCACAAACGCCAGAAGGGATACGAGACCGATGAGCGACAACAGGATGGTGAGATAGCTCACTGCTACCGAGCCGAACAGCAGCAGCGTCGGTTGCGCAACCGTGACCACAAGGGGCGCGGTGAACAAGCTCGTCGCCCCGCGCTCATCGCGCACACGTGCTCGTATCTCGTAATCCCCACTGCGCGCCAATTCGGTGATCGTCATCACGAAACTTCCTGCGCCATCTGCCTCGACCGTGCGTCGCTCCCACTCGCCGTCATTGAGGCTATACTCTACCTCGACCAGCGCACCCGGGGGCGCACTGCCGCGCACTGATAGCCGCTCTCCCACATTGACATCGGTCATCGATGCCAACTCAGGCATAGGAAGCGGCTCGACCACGAACTGTACCGAACGCTCAATGGTGTTGTCCGCTGCGTCGAACGCGATGACCGTGAGGGTGTGCTCTCCCGGCTCAATGTCAGACGGAAGGAACGCTCCCTGCTGCGCGTCGTCCACACCCCAGCGCACCGAGCGACCACCGTTGAGCGCGATCTCGTAGTGCGTCACACCTGACCCCTCATCCACCGTTGAGAATGAGAACCCAACGCGTGGGTCGGTCCGATCTGAGCGGGGGGTCTCGGTGATGGTCAACTCCTCCGGCGGAGTGATATCGACACGCAGCGGATAGCTGTACACAGGACCCCACGTGCCAGCCTCACGAAACTGCAGGTGCGCGACATTCTCCCCTTCCGGAAGATCGGGGATCGTCAGCTGCGGCACCGCGGGCTCGTAGAGTGTGGTTGGTCGTGCCTGAGGATCACGCGAGACGTCGAGCCGAAGGGCGTCAACACTCTCAGGGAGCTCCCAGAACAAAAACGCGGTCGTGGTCGCGGCCCACCCGTCTGGATCGGGGTGGGTCGAGGAGCGCAGCGGGCTGTTCGCACTTCTCGCCGGGGTCGAGATGGTCGTGATCTCAGGAACGATATCGCGCTGCGTCAGTGTGTAGGTACCAGAGCGAAGGCCCGAGAGGACGTTGCTTGCCTGGCCGTTCGCTGAGAATGCAGCGGCACCCTGAGAGAACCACACCTGACTTGCTGAAGGACGCAGTGCTCGCAGCGTCAGGGTGAGTACCTCTCCTGCCGCACCCTGGTAGCCCCCGACAGCGGTCGCACCCGAGAAGGTCAATCGTCCCGTTGCAGGATCGAGTTGTGGACGTTCGATCCAGGAAGAGACGATGGAGTCATCGGTGTTGACGGCGATCAACTCGACATCTTCTTGGGTGAGCGAGAGACTTCCTTCAATGGCGTTGACCAGTTCCCCACCGGTATCGATAAGGACCGCAAGCGTGAACTCCTCCCCGATGGGAATGACCGCTGATGGTGGTGACAGGTACAGTGATGCGTCGGCGCTCGCCGTTACCGGAAGTCCCACGACGAGCGCGAGTAGGAGCGTGAAGCACGCGCAACGAACACACGCGAGGTGGGTGAGCGAATGACGGATGGTGGTGCTGGTGCTCATGCTGATTCTCCTGGGTCCGATCGGAAGGGCTCCTGCTCAGCACGTGCTCCTTCCCTGCGGTAGGCGCGGACAAGTTTGAGTGCGATGAATCCACATGCGGTAAGGAGTACGAGGAGAATGAGCCACCCCACGAGATCGAGAAAGGTGAACACGCGTCGCAGCTCCTCAGGGGGCTGGAAAGAGACAACCCTCTCGTTCCCTGCTTTATCGACCGCTTTCACTTGAATGGTGCTGTTGAGGGATTGGTCACGCAGGACGTACGGACTCTTCGTGGTGATCCACTGCGCCTCTCGCGAGACGAACGAGAGGAACCCCCAGCGCTCCGGATCGGTCTCGCGTACCTCGTAGTACGCGATGCCGCTCTGTTTGTCGGTCGTATTGAAAGCAATGAAGTAGCGCCCGCGCGCGACGTAGGGTTCGGTGTCGAGAATGATCTCGAACAACTCGGGTGCGGTGATGTCTTGCTTGACCCGAGCGACCCACGCATCTTGCGGTGTCGTCGTGGCGAGACCATCGATAGGTACGGCCTGGCTCTCCAGACGCGCGGGTAGCACCGTTCCCTGCCCGTCGTGCCCGTACACCTCAGCCTCATCGATGCGGATAGAGGTCGCGAGCTGTTCGGTCGTGGGCTGCACACGAAAGACAAGCTCGGCAATGATGTTGGTGAGGCCTGGATCACCTACGACGCGTCCACAGTACCCACCCGGGATACCGCCTGAAAAGGTCACCGATCCGGCCTCTCGGTCGAACTGCGGCTCCTCGGTCCAGAGTGTGAGAATGGAGCGTCCGCGCGCGACCTCCACGATATCAAGGTGGTCGGTGGTGTAGGAGAAATCCATACGCACCGTATTGATACACGCACCTTCTGTGTCGATCCGGACCGGTACGATGAACACCTCGCCAGGCACCACGACCTCGTGAGGATCGATCGAGAGCACGAGCGCTGCAGCAGTGTGCGGAGCAACACACATAAGGGCGAGCGAGAGGGCTGGTAGTAGGCGGTGCATGGTACTCATTATAGCGTGCATGCTGAGGGCGTGGGAGCAGTTATCCAGTCCATTATCCGGTCCAGGCAAAGAGCATGATAGAGAAATCGGGCAGGCCGACCGTACCATCCTGGTTGAAGTCTGCGATCGCATTCGTGGTCTGCCAGTTGAAGAGAAAGATAGAGAAGTCAATCAGATCAACCCGACCATCCTGGTTAATATCAGGGGTGATTGATGTGTCAACATCCCGCACGCCGACGTAGAAGTTGACGAGCTGGCTGTACCCACTCTGTGCAGCGGCAGCTCGGTAGTTCGCCTTTGCGGTATGAAAACTCTCATTGGCAAGGGTCCTGGTCTCGAACGAGAGGAGCCACGCACCGTTGGCTGCTGAGGTCGTTGTTGCGGACAGATCACCATTGTCGATGAGGGTCGTGACTTGCCTCTCGGGAGGTGCCTCGCCCCGCACGGTGATCGAGGTACCCAAGGGGACTTGATCAGGTTCCACCGCAATAGTAGGAGGGATAAGGATGCCCGACACATTCGTGACCGCACTCTGGATGATCTCAAAAGTCGTCGAGAAGGTGATGGAGCGTCGACCCTCAGAGTCCTGGGCCCAGAATCCAAACGTCGTCGCCCCAGGCGTGAGACCGGAGTAGTCCAGGGAGAACTCGCCGTCACTGTCCGCCTCAACGACCTCGTCTATCTCGCCATCGAGGAGGATATTGACCGTGGCGCCCGGGTAGGCAATACCGGAGATGAGTACCTCGGTCGGATCATCGAGGTTGACGGTGCCATCGTCGGTGCCATCTGGGTCGCCGCCTCCACCCGAACTGCCACCCCCTCCGCCTCCGCCACCGGAGCTCTCACCCGTTCCTCCTGGGTCAGTTGTTGGGGCAACCTCGTTGTTGCACTCGAAGTCACACAGGTCGCCAGAGACATTGTTCCCGTCGTCGCACTCTTCACCAAAGAGAACCTGGAGGACACCGTCCCCACAGTACGGACCGAATGAGAGGCAATCACCAGCGCAATCCCGCGTGGAGCTAGACAGCGCGTACTCGCCGTCGTTGATCCCATCGTCACAGATCTCGTTCGACTGCACGATAGCATCTCCGCACACGCTCACGTTAAGCGTGGTCGTCGCTTGCTCCGGGCCACCGGCACGCACCCCAGGCGCGAGGCCACCCAGAATGAGCACTCCTACAAACAGGAGCGTCGTAGGGCGTATGAGGTTGGCAGTCACGATAGGCATCATGGACGTTCCCTTCGGCGCGACAGGTCAACCACCCCGTGTGGACGGGCTTGCTCTGGACGTGGTGGATGGTGTCTCGGCGGTGGCGCCTGTGGTCGCTGGGGCGCCGCGCGACGCACGGGCGGGTGCCCACGTGGTGGGCCGTGGTCGTGAGGCATCGGTCTTCTTGGCGCGTGATGCTGTTCGTAGGGCGGTTCATCTCGGTCATCAGGAACAGCAGTTCTCGGAGGTCGACGGCGACGCGTGGTCAGCCGCAGCACGAGTAGCCCCGCACCAATGAGGATCAGGAGTACGATAGGCGGAAGGATAAGGGTGAGCTTGTCGCGCAGCGACAACCCTACGAACCCGTACCCACTGTACCCATCGATCGTCCCCTCGGGCAAGACCGAGAGGGTAAGCTCACCAGAGCGTTTGAGCTCATCATCAAGAAGGATCTTGTAGCGCACCAAGTACCCACTCGGGGGGAGCCAATTGGGCAACTCGGCAGTGACCTGGCTCAGTGCGAAGGGTTCCACGAGCTCCATGCGATTCGTACTCTCGATCGACGAGAGAAGCACCGACCCACGCTTGTCGTACACATCAAACACCACCGTTGTGGGCGCGACGGGGACGTTACCAGTGTTCTCAATGTTCATCGCAAAACGCGTCTTACCGGGGAAGGTGAGCCACCACCGTCTGCGTGGCTCCTCTACTTCAGAGAGGCGCACCCGCTGCACAATGAAGTCACGGATCTCGTCGTCGACCCCTAGCTCGACATCGATCTGTGCACCGAGCGCGATCGAGACACCCGAGGTTGGATCTGCGGGAATGGTACGGATACGCATCGTTCCTCGGTACGTATCGAGCTCAGCATCTTCTGGGACACGCACGGTCACTTGGATGGGGACCTGTGCCTGCCCACGCGGCAATACGAACTCCGTACCCCGATCGATAGTTACCCACTCCGAGAACCCGGGGAGGTTGTAGGTGATCTCTGCGCGTAGGTCATCGACAGGGTCCCCTCGCACAATGGTGATGGTCTGTGTGTACTCTGACCCCGGTGTGAGTCGAGTATTCTGCACGTACGGAGGCGAGATACCGAACCCCGCACGTGCGATCTCAGCTGGTGCAACGAGCAAGATAAGTGCGACCAACAGTATGTACCAACCCCTAATCATGAAGATATACCGTGCGCCTGACGCACGTAATACTCGCCATTGTACCGCTAAACAAGCCTCTTGAGAAAACTCTCCTGAGGATAGACCGGGGAAAACGAAAACACAGCTGCGAGTGCAGCTGTGTTCTTGGCTATGGATCTAACGATTACCAGGAGGATGATTCACCGACAATTCCAGTGATGGTGTTCAGGCCCCTATAGGTACCAGCAAACGTCACACTCGAAGGAACGCGGATACCCCAGTACGTGGTTCCTTGCGAGAACGTGGAAGTGGCGGTGGTTGAGGCGATGTTCACCTCGATGTCACCAGGCGATGAGGTTGAGAAGAGGGTAGTGCCTGTGCCGGTCAGGTAGTTGATGCCTGAATCCAGTGAGAACTTCTGGTTGAATACGAAGATGGTCGAAGTCGCAACCGGAATACCGTTCGAACAGTTCGGGTAATCCACACACATGTCAGAACCGGTGACATCCTGGTCAAGTCCTACATTCCCGGTCGCCTGGAGGACGGAGGTCGCATTGAGGGTGCCGGTATTTGCTCCCGGGGCAACCCCGCCATACGCGATCTCAGCGTCGACGACATCGAACTGCAAGAACTGGTTGAGCTGGCGTTCAAATGTTGAGGTGGTTGCGGTTGAGGTCGCACCGTTGTCATCGATCACTTCGACACTAGCAACCCAATGCTCACCTTGGTAGAAGGATGGCTCTATACCCGTGGTCGGCTGCGCGAGGAACCACAAGGGGAATGTGCACTCTACGATCGCTGTGGAATCACCTGTACCTTGGCAGGTTCCTGCTTGCTGCGCACATGAGATGTTCCAGACCGCGGTTCCGACATCCTGGGGGTAGCAGAACGCTGGGTCGTACTCACTCGCCTCGTCACAGTCACCCGGAAGCACCCCAGAGCGATGTACATTGACGATGTAGTTCGCGACCTCATTCCCATCAGATACGTCGTCGCCGTTCGTATCGATAGCACAACTATTGTCGTCGTTGACATCGAAGACAAGGTTGATACCTGGCGTTTCACCTGCTTCAACGGTCAAGGTTATATCGGTCGAACTACCGAGGTCGATATCAGCCGCGGCAACGGTCGGGGTGGCGTTGAGAATATTGTAGAACGAGCTGTTTGCTGCTCCCGTCACCGCACCGGTTGCCAGAAGACCAAACTGGTCGACGATGAATACGTACGCGGGCCGAGAGCCGTCGGGCGCTGGAAACGGTATGGAGGTCGATGCTTGCGGGTTGAGCGAGGTGAGAGTAGATGTGCCCAATCCCTCACCTGACTCACAGAACCCATTGGAGGTCACGGTATCGGTCGCGCAGACCAACAGGCGGAATGAGGCAGTTCGCAGGACGTCAACAGTGTCGCTTGCGGTAGCACTCCACGTCACATCGTCATCCGGTAGTGCGCCTCCCGAGTTACTGATAGCGCCAAAGCTGACCGGGTTGTTCACCACGAACGGTGACTCCTGGCCGGCACCGGTCGAGGTGCCTGTTGAGTAGTCGCTGTTGCAGGATGGGGTGCCGGAATTGTTGTCACAGATGAATGCGAACCAGTTGTTCTGCTCGGCTTCTACGGGGGAGCCATTTCCTGCGCCGAGCGCAACACGTGAAGCAACTGCGACCGCACCACTGGAGGCTAGTGCCGAGCGTGCCCAGCGGTTGCTCGAGCCACCATCACACTCAGGAGGATTTCCTGATGTTATGGTCGGTGTGACGTCATTGGTACACACGATGAGGTAGTAATCCTCAAGGTTGGCATCGTTCGCGGTGGCTTCCCAGACAGTTGACGTGCCGACGTTGGTCGGTGTCGTGGTCGCTGAAGCGAACCGTTCACGCCCTCGTACCGCCCAGCTTGGCGGCGTATTGAGTACCGTCACGCTCGTTGTCGCAGAATCAGCGTGAACTTCAGAGATTGAACCCCCTCGATCTACATTGAACAGGAAGGTGAGTGACGATGCGGCGACCAATGAGAGAATGGTTGCCAGTGTCACTCGCCCTGCTGTTGCCTGTGCTTTGTGTGCGCTATGCATGACCCCAACAAAGTTTTTCTAATACATGTCCTAGTATACGGCGAAACGTGGTACGTGTGCAGGGTCGTTATGTGGAAAACTACTTGTAGCGAATGGCGTCGAGTGGGTTGAGTGCAGCAGCGCGGCGCGCTGGGAAGACCCCGGTCAGGAACCCGACGACCGCCGAGAACGTCAAGATGAAGAGGAGGAACCACAACGGGAAGGCAAAGAGGGCCATGGCCGTACCGCCGAAGTTGGTTGCAGCAATATTGACAGCTAAGTTGAGACCTTTCCCAATACCCACCCCAATGAGAATACCAACAATACCTCCCATGAAGCCCACGATGATGGCCTCCGCGATGAAGAGGATCTTGATGTCGTTACTCGAGGCGCCCAGGGTACGCATGATACCGATCTCGCCTGTGCGCTCCAGGAGGGTGACGGTCATGGTGTTGAACATACCGATCGCCGAGACGGTGAGCGCGATACCGCCAAATACCGCGAGCACCGCCTGGATACCCTGGAAGATGGCGTTCGCCTGCTCGACGGTCTTGGAGAGCGCGGTCACCGAGAAGCCCCGCGCAACGATGGCATCCGTGACCTGATCGAGAAGCCCTGCCTCAAGGACACGCACCTGGATACGCTCGTACGAGGCGATCGGAACGTGCGAGGAGAGCTCGTCGAGGCGAATGAAGCTCGCTATCTGGTTCTCCTCACTCGTCACCCCGAGAACCGTGTAGCTCTTCTTTATCTCGACCTCGTCCGTCTCATCCGTGCCCGAGCGCGGCACGAAAACCCGGAACGTCACCCGTCGACCGATGGCATCCTCGGGGTCTTCAATGTCAAAGAGTTTGAGCATGGCCGCGGTCAGGATGACCCCATTGCGATCCTCAACCGCGCTCTCCTCGTCAAAGAGCCGCCCGGCAGCTTCCTTGGCACCCACGAACCGAAAGTACGCCGGGTCAAGCCCTTGCAGGAAGGTGTTACCTGTGAGGTCACCCAGGGTGATGAGTGCCGGGAACGATGCCATAGGCGCGACCTGACGCACCTCGGGAAATGCACTCAGCTCCTGAACCACCTGTGGGTCGAGCACGACCACGCGCGTGGGAGGATTGGTGACGTTGAGCGAGAGGAGCGTGTCCCCCAGGACGATCTGCTCCAGGATGATACCCTGCAGACCAAAGCCCAGACCCACGAGGGTCACGACCGCGCCCGTTCCCACACCCATACCAAGGATGGTCAACCAGGTACGCGTCGGGTTGGTCTTGAATGCGCGCGTCGATAGTGCTGCGATGTCTCGTACAAGCATAGGCGATTACGCTTCATCAGGTACTCCCTTCTTGTGATGCTTCTTGTGACGCCAGCGCCACAGAGCGCTGTGTGAGGCGAACTCTGCGGCGGCGGCCTCGGCATCGGCCTTCTTCTTCTCTTCATGCTCCAGCTCCGCCTTCATGATCTCGAGGTTGTGCTTGCGCTTCTCCTGTACCCGTATCTCAGCGACACCCTGGGCGATGAGCTTCTCGAGGTAGAGGGTGACCTCGTGCGTCAGGTAGATGTCAAGCCCGACACCTCCTTCTTCGGCTGCGAGGTGGAGCTGTCGCTTGAACTCATCTTTGTCGATGTAGCCCCCCACGCGCGACTCGACCGAGACCCGGAGGTGCTTGAATTGCTCCTGGGAGAGCTCAGCCCCACGCTCGTGTACGAGGTGTACGGCGATATCGTCCGCAATGTCGAGCTTCTCCATATCGGTGACCCCGTGCTCTGAGCCGTGTGCCTTCCGGAAGCGAATGATATCCTTACTCTCCCTAAGGATACGCTCGAGACGCTCAGCAAGCTCGTCCGCGTACTCAGGGCGCAGCCCCACACCCCCTTCTTCCTGCGGCTTCTTGAGAAAGAGCTGGAACGCCTCGTGAGAGAGCTTTCCTTCAATAGCGTACTCGGCGACCTGCTGGATGCGAGTGATCTGGTCGAAGGAAACCGATTGGGTGAGGTAGTTGAGCAAGCTCTTCACGCGGATCATCGCCGGCGTATCGTAGGGGTAAATACGGGTTGCTTGCTCCAGCTCGGTCACGATCGAGGTGCCTGGCCGCAATTTGATGACCTGCTCCTTCTCCGGGTTGGCTACAATACGGTCCATACGTCCGTCCTTCAGGTAAAAGACCCGGTGCGCGTAGGGTAAGTGCTTCGCGTCGTGGGTCACCAGAAGAATGGTCTTGCGGTCCTGTTCGTTGATCGAGTCGAGCGTGTTCATAACGGCCTCCGCAGAGACCGAGTCGAGGTTACCGACCGGCTCATCGGCGATGAGGATCTCGGGGTCGGTCACGAGAGAGCGGGCGACCGATACACGCTGCTGCTGCCCGCCCGAGAGGTTGGTGGGAAGCTTGTGTGCGACGTGCGAGATGTAGAAGCGGTCCAACAGCTCCATCGCTTTGCGCTCGCGCTTAGCTTGCGGCACGCCAGCAAAGATGAGGGGGAGTGCCACGTTGTCGAGAACCGTCAAGGATGGGATGAGGTTGAACTGCTGGTACATGATGCCCATCGTGTGGCGCTGGAACTCCACGAGCTCAAAGGGATCGTAGTCGTAGATACTGTCCCCCTTGACGTAGACCTTGCCCCCTGAGGGAGGCAGGACCCCGAAAATAGAGTACAAGAGGGTCGACTTGCCACACCCCGACGGACCGAAGAAAATGATGTACTCCCGCGCCGCGATCTCCACGTTCATGTTCCTGAGGGCCTTGAACTCGTTGGACTTGCCCTTGTTGTAGGTGATCTCGACCTCTTGTGTGTTAATGATCGCTTTTGCCATATCGTTTTAGTATGAGGGTGAAGTATGAGTATGAGTCGTGGTTTGTGCTACGCACAACACACGTTCACAAGCGAAGCGTCCCACATACTCATACTGCATACCCATACTCATATTACCCGCCGATGTTATTGACCCATCCGAACGCTCCCTCGAAGTTCTCGAGAATGATGTCGATGATGTTCTTCTCTTGCTGTGGAGTGAAGAGGACGAAGTTCTCCGAGCGAGCGGTGTTGTCGGCGAGGTCAGTACACTCGATCCAAAACTGGTAGACGGTCGCCGGCTGGAACTCGACCACCACCTGCACGTGCTCGGTCGCTGGATCGTCCTTCATGTCAAGCGCGAAGGGCTCAATGCTCTCCTGAATACCCTGCCGGAAGAACATCTGGCAGAGCGAGAGCTCATCGGTCTCCCAGGTGACGATGGTCTGGATGCGTGCCTCGGCCCCTGGGAAGAGTGTCGACTCGTTGGTGACCTTGCTGATGAGCGGTGGCTCCTCGTCGATCACGGTCGTGAAGGTAATGGGCTCTGAGAGCGTGGAGTCACCCTGGTCGTTGGTTGCGCGCACCTGAGCCACGTACGTCGTTCCCAGCGTCAGATCAGAGAGTCGTACCGTGTGCGTCGTCAGCAGCTCGGGACTCCCCTCTGAGCGCACCTCACCGGTCGCGAGGTTCTCGTGCTCGACCGCACCCGAGGCCGGCAGGTCGGTCGACCACGCCAAGGTCGCTGAGGTCTCCTCGACCTTCAACAACTGGATATCGAGGATCTGCGGCAAGCGCGACTTCGTCTCGAAGGTGTTGTCACTCGATACTCCCTCGAGGTCGAACTCATCCACGGACTGAACCTGGAAGTGGTAGACCGTCGCCGGTGTGAGCCCCGAGAGGCGTACCTCGTGTTCGGTCACCAGCTCATCGGGTATGCCCTGCGTGTCCGAGTAGGACTGATTTGCTGCGTAGTACGCCTCGCTCGCGTAGGCGACCTGGGAGCCAGCTGCTCGATTGGTGTTCCATGAAATGACCGCAAAGTCCATGCCTACCTCGGCAATGCGGGCTGCGCCAATGATCGCAGGTGGGCGCAGGATATCCTCCGCTGAGCTCTGTACCTCATCCTGGATGATACGAATGGCGTTGGGATCGGTCACCTGGCTCACGGCGGAGACCGCCTGGCCAACGAGCGCCTGCTGTTGCTCACTGGAGACGGTCTCGATGTTCTCGATGTTCTCAAACCCTCCCGTGGTAAAGGTGAAGTCGCCTGAGATGCCTTGGTTGCCAACATCGTCGGTGGCTGTGATACGGAAGTGGTAGGTCGTAGAGGGTTCTAGCGAATCGATGGTGACGGTATGGTCGGTCACGTTGAGCTGCGGGTTACGCACGATACCGTAGTCGCTGCGCTTGCCGTAGTTGAGCATGCCGATGGCTTCGACGTCGGTCACCCACGTGATCGTGGCCGCGTTCTCGCTCGTTGAGGCGATCTCAACGCTTGAGATGATGGGGGCCGCAGCACGCACACTACTCCCGCCGAGCGGCAGGATGAGTGAGAGAAGTAGGATGACGAGGAACAGATGCATGAGCGACACTGGTGGGGTTCACGGCGAATCGTAGTCAAACACGCGACGCATGTACCACAGCAGGATGAGGAGCACGCCCAGCAGGATGATACCTATCGTCACCTCGTCGTAGTAGTAGTACGTAGCAGGACGGGTACACGCAAAGTGGTCCGAGAACGTTCCGTCACAGTACCGACCACTCTTGATCGAGAGCAGTCCACCGACCAGTAGGAGGGACCCTACCATCAGTCGGATGTTCTCCATGAAAATGAGGAGGTCGCGCATCACGCCACGACGCGTCATCATGAAGAGGTAGCGAAGGGTGTTCCCCGCGCGTATGCGTCCGTGAGCTGGTTTCCCTGAAGTGTGTTCTGTGGACATACGTTCTCTAGTATACGTCATACGAGGATTTGCTGCGCGTGGATTTCCTCATCCGAGGGCGAGTGCGATGAATTCTGCCTCGATGCGGTCAATGTCCGCAGTGAGCGCTTCAAGCGTGGCGTAGTGCTCGGTTAGCGCGTCGAAACGCTCCTCAGCATCCCCTGTTTGCTGGTTGATCTCTCCAATGTGCTCGGAAGTGAGCACGCCCTCCTCCTCGATGATGCGAGCGACGATCGCGGCGGTCTGGTCAAAGGTCGCCATGAGCTCGCTCGTGATCGCGGTCACGAGCGATCGACGTTCAGCGAGTGCCGCGAGGAGTTCATCCGCTTTCGGGCGCAGGGGAGCTGGCAGCTCGCGGGCCCGTGCTTCCATTGCTTCGCGCGCCGCAAGGACCTCGGGAGCGATCTCGGTGATCTGCATGAGCGATGCCTCGCGCATCGCAAGGTCAGCTGCGGCACGTTGTGCCCTGTCGAGTCGCTCCGGAGCAGACACTTCCCCCACCAAGAGCACGGTGAGATGCTCGTGGATACGCGCTCGCACTGCCGTGTCCTCGCTCCCTGGCGCCGTGATCCGTACCAACTCCGTATCTGCCAACGCTCGGTACGCACCGTACGCCTCGATGAACGGAAGCGAATCCGCCTGTTCGTATCCCCGCGTCAGGTACCACCCTAGCGGTGCGAGCGTGAGCAGAAGAACGGTTGCGATGAAGAGTGTGCGCATGTTAGTCCGAGACGGCAAAGAAGGTGTTAATCCCCTCGTGGGTGACCCCGCTGATCCCCGTGGGTATGGTGATGCCCCAGAAGATGTCATCGATGATGGGTACGGTCGAGGTGGGTTTCGGCAGGTCGAGCTCGAACTGGTTGGAGGTGGTCGCCAGGAAGTTGCAGATCGCGCACGACGCACTGGTGAAGGTCGAGGTGGCGTAGCGGATGTTGCTCGCGAGGATCTCGCTGCCTGGCGCGGTGAGATTCGAGCCGGCGAGATCGACATCGATAGCGGTGTTGCCAGTGTTGCGCAAGGTCGAGGAGGCGACCGAACCAGTGGTCGTCCCGAGGGTGAGCGTACCGAAGTCGATACCCTCCGTCGTCAGCGTGATGCCGAAGGTCGTGTCCAGCTCGGTCGCCAGCGAGGTGGCGGTCGCGACCTCGCCCGACCGATCCTCGACGATGACGTACGAGAGCCAGTGCTCGCCGGAGAACGCACCAATGTCGGTCGGTTCTGCAAAGAACTGTACGTCTGCGGTGCAGGTGATGTCACACGAGGTACCTGCACAATCGAGCGCACACGACTCATTTCCGAGGCGGTAGCAGCTGTTATCGTCTGCGGTACACGCTTCTCCTGAAGGCAAGCCCGAGCGGTAGAGCGTCGAGGTTGCCCCGATGATGTCTCCAGAGCCGTTGAGGTCGGTCACCGTACCGGTCGCGATGACCGCGGTCGTCGTCCCTTCGGTGAGCGTGATGGGGATTACACCATTGTAGTTCCCCGCAAGCGTCCAGTCGCCCAGTACCGGGATCTGCAGGACGCGCACCTCGGGCACGCGCGGGTAGCTGTCTAACTCGAGTCCGCCGTCGGTAGTGCGCAGACAGTACGCGTTCTGGTTGGCATTAGCGGTGAACTCGAGCGCGTACTCGATCTCGGTGAACTCGTTCGCATCAAGGTCCATCGATGTCGACTGGTTGCTTGAGTCCTCTACAAGGTAGCCCGGCACGAACGTGCCCATGAAATCAGTATCGAGGAGCTGTGTGGTCGGATCCTGATCAAAGAACTGAGGCGATGCGACCATACAGATCGGCGAGAGACCACATCCAGCGACCGCAGGCACATCATCGTACTCGACCGAGGGTACGGCCTCACACGTGCCGAACGACCCCTTCTCCGCGTACTGGAGTCGGAACTGCTGGCCCGTGATCTGTGCCCCGCTGTTCTCGACAGAGATACGCAGACGGAAGTTCTGTTCGGCCTGCTGTCGCGCATTGACCGTATCCTGGGCAGCGCTCCAGCTTGCACCATCGTTGACCTGCTCCGTTCCGGTGATGGTCGTCGGCTCGGTTGCCGAGTAGGGGCGCACCGTCACGAAGTCGAACCCGCCGTTCTGGCCCCAGTGGCTGAAGCCAATACCACCCTCGCTGGGTGAACCTGCGCTGTAGGAGAAGGAGGCGATCTCGGTATCGGTCGAGTCACGAACCACCGAGACGTTGAGTGTGTCGTTGAGGAGCCAGTCGATCTCGATGCGGTACCAATCGGTCGCAAAGCTGACCGAGGTCGAGGCTACGACCGTGCCCGAGTCATCGCTCCAATCGACATCCTGAGCCAGGGTGACACGATCACCATTGAAGAACTGATCAAGACACACGGCGTAGTTGTCGCCAAAGCCCTGAACCGCGAAGAGGAAGCACGGCTCATCGAATTCGGCTGTATCGACGTACTGGTAGACGCGCAGCGTCTCTCCTGGACCAAACGCTGAGCCCGCAGCATCCTGGGTGATACCCCCGTTTTCGGTCTGCAGCCCTTCTTGGGTGCTGGCCGCAGCAAGTCCGTAGGCGCCCTGATAGTTGAAGGACGTGCTCAACCCGAAGCGGGTCTTATCGAGCCCCGAGGAGGGTGCGTACTCGTCGAGATCGTTGTCCTCGAAATCATCAATGAAACTGAATGTTTCTGAGCTGCTCGCGGCACTGCCGACGCCTGCATTCCCGTAGTACACATATATCGGCGTGGTGCCGCCTGCAGGAATAGTGGGGAGTGTCACCCACACGACAGCCTCGGCGTCATCAACTTTCGATTCGATGTAGTACGGAATAGAGGTCGTCCCGGTCGAGTCCGTAAAGCGTAGGTCATCGAAGTCAGGCTGCATCTTCCCTACCCCCGGGACGTGGTCGATCGTGACCTGTATGGGATAGTTTGTCAGTGCGCCACCACTATTTGAGACCGTGATGCGCTTACGGTATCCCCACGACGGATCGAACCACTCCTCGGCAGGCACCCCTTCCCCATCGTTATCCGCACGGAAGCGGTAGTGCGCCTGCGATACCTCAAGACACGTACTGTCGGCCCACCGAACCGCACCACACAGATCGGTGTCGTTCAGATCATAGTCTTCCCCAGCGAGCACACCGAACTCGTTGACGAACGTCCAGAAGTTCGCGGTCGTACCCGAGACCGTCACGTTGGAGCCTGTTGCAACCCCAGTTGAGGTCGAGAAGCCGACCTGTGCGAAGAGCTTGGTGGGGTTTTGATCGAAGGTGCTTGAGGCGACCGTGAGCATCGTACCTCCGTCAGCACTGAGAATGAACTCACCTTGGGTCAGCTGAGAGACAGTGGGGGCATCTGTGAAGGTGAGTCCCTGCGCATCGAGACCACTGACCGTAAAGCGCTGCATATTGAAGGTACCTCCCGCGATCTCCCACCCGAAGGCCCCACTGCCCCCTTGCACGTCGATCGTAGTGGTGGCCACGAAACCACTCGCCCCGATGATGTCGAGGGTGCCACCTGTGAAGAGGAGCTGTGAGCCCGAAGCCACACGCACATCGACCCCGCGTCGGTTCACCCCCGACAGAGCGGTTCCATCAAAATCGATCGAGTGGCGCCAGTACTCGTTCCCACTCGTCCGTTCATAGGTGCCCCAGATGTAGAGATCGCCGTCCTGATCGAGGTGATCCTGCGAGTAGAGTGATCCTGTTGTGGCCACATCGTAGACAGTCGCTGACGAGCGCCAGAGCGCAACGTCGGTCGTCGAACCGACCTGGAGTGTCGCGTAGGTCTCGACCGCATCGGTTTTGGCACCCACCAGGAAGTTGAGGCCGGAATTGAGGTAGAGCGTTGAGCCGGCAGCCCACGTGGTCGCTCCACCGATACGGTTCTCAAAGACACCGCCGACCTCGAGTGTCGTCCCCGCGTTCTGGGTGAAGCCCCCCGCCGCCAGCAGGCGAACCGCGCCCGTGGTTGACGCATTGTCAGTGAGACTCCACGAGCCCGTGCCGTTGACGATGACCTCGTTGAGCAGCGCGCTGTTGGTAGTAATGGTGTTACCCCCGCCCGCACCGACGAACCGCATCCCTCCTGCCCCAGCGCTGAAGGTCGTCGAGCTTGCGGCAAAGAACGAACCACCTATTGAGAGAGTCGAAGCAGGTGCGGTGAGCGAGCCACCTAACGCGCGAAGTGAGCCAGTCGTCGTCGCCGCGCTCTCGGCAAAGCTCCACGAGCCGTCACCTGCTGTCGTTAGGGACGCAAGCGATTGTCCAGCGAGTGTGATCGTCTCTCCTAGATCGCTGCCCACGAGACGCAGCTCCCCCGGCGCGGTCATAGTGCCACCCGACACATCGAAGGAACCGCCGACCGCGAAGGTGCCCGAGGGGAAGACGGCAGCGCCTGCGCTGAGTGACACATCGCCGGTTGACGTGGCCTGACTCTCGGGGAAGGTGAAGGTTGACGAACCGACGAAGGTCATGGACGGGGCAGCTGAACCAGCGAGACGGACGTTCTCTGCTCCACTATCTGAGATGAAGCGCCAGGTACTCGTCGTCGCCGCACTGAAGCTACCTCCCGTGACCTCGAACGAGCCGTTGATCGCGAGGTTCGCACTGGGGAAGGTCACCGCGCCCGCGGCTTGTTCGATATCTCCCGTCGTGGTCGCTGCGCTCTCAGCGAAGCTCCATCCACCACCCGCGCCGATGAAGCGCACGGTATTGAGTGGTGAGCTGTTGAGGTCGAGGCTCTTGCCTGTTGTTGTTGCCGTGAACTCAAGGGTCGAGGAAGCCGCCGCGAACGATGCACCACCGTTAACCAGGAAGCTACCACCGATCTGGTAGGTCTCTGTTCCCTGGGCGGTCAAAAGCGCATCCGCATAGAGGTGGAGTGAGCCGTCCTCGGGCGCTCCTGAGCCCAATGGAGTGAGGGTCATAGTGCCTCCCGGCGCGAATTCCTTCGACCCCCACACGATGAGCTTGGTCCCCGCAGCAAGGGTGAGCGTATCGGTCGCCGCGTCCTCGGCATCAAAGGGAATGTTCGCGTCATCATCGCTGTCGTGGTTGGCCATGTTGACGATGGTGATGGGATTCACATCCTCGTGGCGAACGATGACCCTATCCTGGTAGAGGTCCATATCGAGGATGTTGGTCACTGGGTCAACGGTCACCGTTGCGGCTTGGATGCCACTCGCTCCTTCCAGGTAGACAATGAGGGGATCCCCTTCCGTAAAGCCGATGCCGGTGAAGGTGAAGACTGCCGGTCCATCCGAGCACGAGGTCGATGTCGCTGGCGCGCCACCCACCACGAGGGTGACGTTCAGTGCTGAGCCGTCGCACACGCTCGAGCCCACAAGTGTCGTCCCCTCGTCAAGGTACACTCGACCTTGCACAGTAATGAGGGCGTCGCTGTCATCCCAAATGAGGTAGCCAGGGTCACCGCCCGGATCGATGTCGAAGTCTTCACCCTCGAGTACGCCGACCGCCTGCGGGAAACGCCAGGTCGCGATCGAGGTGCCGGTCGCGATGATGTTGGTACCTGTAGCGACGCCGGTTGAGGTACCGAAGCGATTGCTGCGGAAGGTTTTGAGCGGGTTGGCATCGATGACCGTACCGCCCACGGTCATGATGGTTCCTGCGTCGATCTCAAGCTCGAGGTCGTTGTTCTCAAACACGCCGATCGTCGGCGCGCCGGTGAAGGTAAGTCCTGCGGCATCAACACCTCGCAGCGAGGCAAAGCGCATTGAGAAGCTTCCTCCCGCGACCGAAAGCGCATAGGTGCCTGCACCATCACCCTCGATCGTCGTGGTCGCGGTCGTTGAGCCCAGGACCGAAAGCGACGCGCCTCGCACCACGATATCGCTTCCCGAGGCGATCACGACCGAGACCGGGCGACTTGAGGTGGCATCGAGCAGCGTACCGTCAAAGTCGGTCGCGTAGCTCCAGTGGTCGCTCCCCATCGTCGGTTGGTACGCGCCCCATATGTAGAGGTCCCCATCATTCCTATCGTGGTCTTGCGAGTAGAGGGATGAGGTCGACCCGACATCGTAGGTAGCGGCTACACTATTCCACAGACGCACATCCGTGCCCCCCGATACTTCAAGCTCGTCGTAGACATCACCATCTGAAGAGGAGGCGTTCACGGAGAAGCTCGCCCCGCCGTAGAGTGCAAGGGTTGACGTACTCCAGTCGGTCGCCGCATCAAGGAGCTCATTCTCGAAGGGCCCCCCGACCGCAATGCGCGTACCCGAGGCAACCGCGAAGGACGCTGCGTCGGAGAGGTACCAGCCCGCGGTCGCGGTCGCACTCGCAAGCACCGCCCACCCGCCACTTGCTGAGAGGAAGCGAACATTCGCGAAGGGAGAATCACCCGGCTCGATGGTCTCGCCCGTGTCGGCCGAGTCGAACACGAACGTACTGGTGATCGGTGCCGTGAGCGTTCCTGTGTTGCGGTACGAACCGGCGATGCGGGTGTCATTCGCACTCGCAGCGATGTAGGTCGCCGAAGTGGCGATCAGGAAGTCTCCTGCGACGTCGAGGATGGGGTCGTTGGTATTTGCGGTCACGCTCACGCTTGTTGAGCCATTCCCCACGTAGAGGTCGCGCCCGACGCTGATCGTCGAGGCAGCAAGCGTGTACGTAGGGCTGCCCGCTCCCTCAGGCGCAAGGACCAGGTCGTGGTAGATGCGCGCGGCAATGACCACCCCGCTCGTGCCTGCATACGTGGTTGTCGCGGTCTGTGCGTTGAAGGTACCGGCACCGGTCAGTACGTTGCCTGAGCCCGTGAGGCGAAGGAGGTCATCGCCCGCATTGAACGTGTGATTCCCCAGAATGGTGAAGGTGCCCGAGATCGTGGTCGTTCCCGCACCGACCTTGGAGGTCGACGCCGAGGAGCCGTTCCCTAGGGTGAGGTCATGGACGTACCAGTCACTATCGCCACCGAAAGGCCCCTCACCCTCAAGGTCGAGTGACCCGTCGGTGAGGTTGAGGACACCGTTCCCTGAGAGCGAGCCTACCTCAAGAGTGATGGTCGTTGTGCCGAGAACCGTGCCATCCGTGAGGGCGATCGACTGGTTCACGGTGAGCGGATCTTGGATGGTCCACTCGCCTCCCGCGCCCTCAAAGGTCATCGTGTAGAGATCATCCGGTGAGGAGATGCGCTTGCCGGTCGTGGTCGCCACGAAGCGCAGATCGGCGGTCGCGGTCGTGAAGGTCGAGGCGCCATCAGCGATCCAGCTGCCGCCTACGGTGACGGTCTCACCTCCGAGCATGGTGAGCGTAGCACTGCCGGCCAGGCGCAGCGTACCATCCTCAAAGAGTCCAGAGCCGCTACTCAAAAGCGTCACGTCACCTTCTGGGGTGAAGGTCTTTCCGCTCCACACCAACAGCGCAGTATCGTGAGCGATGGTGAGATCGGTAGGGAGGGTGGTCGCCGTGAAGGGAATGTCCGCATCATCAGAGGAGTCGTAGGTAGCGAGGTTCGCGGTCGTCAGCGCTGCAACATCCTCGTGACGCAGGATGACGTAGCTCTCGTAGAGATCGAAGTCTGCGATCGCGCCCGTCGGGGTGCGCGATACCGTCGCGGCTCGCTCACCTCCACCTGCGTTGTCGAGGTACGCCATGATGTCGGCGTCGCCTGAGAACTGCACTCCACCGACCGAGTAGGCACCGGTGACCGGATCACACGAGCCGGTGTACGACGAGCCCCCATCCACCACGACACGTACGACATTCGCGGTCGCACATGCTGAGCTGCCCGCACCCGCACCCTCATCTTCGTACACGGTGCCCGATATCGTGACCGTAAAGCCAGAGTCATCCCAGCGAATGTTCCCGGGGTTGCCTCCGGGATCATCATCGAATGCCTCACCTGCGAACGAACCAGTGGTGTCGCGGAACCACCAGTAGCTTGCGGGTGAACCCGTTGCCGAGACGTTGCTGCCCGTTGCCACGCCTGAGGAGGTCGCGAAAGACAGGCCGAACCACTGCGAATCCGGGTTCTCATCGATGGTTGTCGCGTCAAGCGAGAGTGAGGTCGCTCCGTCTGTGGAGAGTACGAACGCGATCGGCTCAAAGTTCGTGACGGTCGTCGAGGCGAGAAGCTCAAGGCCTGAGGTCGCGGTGTCCGTGAAGGATGCGTATGCCGCGCTCAAGCTCGCACCCGATAGAGTGAGGTCGTAGGTACCACTTCCCTGCGCGGCGACCGAGGTCGTTGCGGTCGAGGTGCCGACGATCGAGAGTGCTGCGCTCCCCTGGTACGTTGCAGACGCGCCGTCAGCAAAGCGCACCGAGACCGGCCTCGCTGCAGGGCCCGCAAGTGGTGTGAAGTCGAAGTCCGTTCCCGCACTCCAGTAGTCGCCACCCGATGAGCGCCCGTACGAACCCCAGATGTACAGCTCGCCATCGTTGCCCGAGTGATCCTGCGAGTAGATAGAGCCCGAGGGATCAACGGCGTAGCTCTGTGCGTCACTGTTCCAGAGACGAATGTCGGTGTTCGGGCCGATGCGTAGAGTACCGTACGATTCGTCCGCAGCCGCCTTGGCGCCTAGCGTGTAGTTCGTGGCTGAGGTGAGCGCGAGGGTCGAACCACTCCAGACGGTTGCCGCGCCGATGGTGTTCACCAACTCGCCCGCGACCTCAATGCGCGTGCCCGTGGCTGCCACGAAGGATGCTGCTGCCGCGAGGGTCCAGTCGTTCGTTGAGGTCGCATTGGCAATGACCTCCCAGCCACCCGCGCCGCTGTTGACGGTCACGTCATAGAAGGGGTTGTCGCCCGGATCGATCGTAAAGCCGGTCGTGGTCGCATCGAACTCAACCTCACCGAAGCCCGCCGTGAACTCACCTCCTGCAGCATCGAAGTCGCCGCCAACGGTAAGCGTATCGGTCGGGAAGTTCACGAGACCGCTCTCAATGGTGAAGTGGCGGGCCACCTCAGCATCAAGATCAACAAAGGTGCGACCTGGACGACTCTCTTGGCTGGAGGTAGCCATGAAGGTTGCCGGGGCGTCCTGGTTGTTGTACTCAGTCGCGTACCAGCCTGCAGCGCGCGAGCTTGTTGAGAAGCGTAGCTCATCGAGAAGCCCTTGGAGTGCCTGACCAGGATCGAAGTTGTACTGCCCAACATCCTGCTCTTGGCCGATGACGAGGTCGTTCGCGGTGATCGAGAGGGTGTCGTGGGTCACTCCAGGGTTCTCGGTCTCCTGTACACCGTTGTAGAAGACATTGGAGTCATCTGGATTGTCGAGACGTTCTGAGACGAAATAGTTCCACACCCCGCCGTTAGCTGGAGGAGCGATTGGGTAGTTCGCACTGGTACCCACCCCAGCCCCTGTGTACTGCCGATATTCGGATGCACCGTTGAAGAAGAGCAAGTACTCGTTGTTGTTCCCCGCATTGATACCCGAGACGATCGCGAAGGAGTCTGATTGTGTCGTGTTGACCCACCAGGACGCGATGAGGTCATCACGTCCATCGACGAGCGAGATGGGGAGGTTGATGAAGTCGCCAGCGTTGCCATCGAACTCCTGACCGCTCCCCAGCTTTCCGCTCTTGCCGGTGGCACCTATCCTATCGTCACCATCAAAGCCGTTACCCGTCGAGTCGGTGTAGAGATCGTTGGTCGTGATACCACTCGCATCCTCTTGTAAGTGGAAGACCGCGAGGTACTCCGCCCACACAGCGTTGCGGCCGTTTTGGTCCGCATCGGCAACCCCGGTGTCATCTGGATTCCCATAGTAGACGTAGAAGCTCGTATCGACCGTGCTCGAGAGTGACGGCGCGAGGAAGTGCACCTCACCGGTCCCTGAGGAGGTCGCGATCGCGACAACCTCACGCGGTACGAGGGTGGTACCGTCGTCGGTCGTGATGCGGATATCATCGCCGTCACCCTGCACGCTATCGAAGAACTCAGCCCCCAGGATGGAGAGGTCGAGGTAGACCGGGAAGTCCGTGACGTTCGTATCTACCTGGCTCGCCTGAATGGTGATCTCAGTGCGGTTGAGCCACGCTGTGTCGAGCCAGTCGGCGCCACCCACACCCAATCCAGTGAAGGTGACATCGTAGAACTCGGAGCCGCCTGCACGCACCGTTTGGGGACCAGCGAGTGTACGAAGGATGACCTCGCCATCGTTGGCATCGAACGAGCCCCCCGCATCGATCGTGAAGTCGCCCCCGACCGAGAGTGTGTCCGAGGGAAGAATGACGTTCCCTTGCGAGACGAGGAAATCGTCTGACGTGGTCGCGGCACTATCGAGGAAGGTCCACTCACCCGTGGGGTTATTGAAGCGCAGTTGGTAAAAGTCGGAACCACCAGCCTCAACCTGTTGGCCTACGGTCGCGCTGGTGAGGGTCACCTGTCCATTGTTGTGTTGGAATGTGCCCCCCGTATTGCGGAAGGAACCGCCCACGGTCGTGACGCCGGTCGCAAGGGTGACGGTGCCGGTCGCGATGGTGTAGTCGCGCAGCGCGGTCACGTCTGGCTGTGAGAACGCCCAGTTGCCGCCCACACCATCGAAGGTGACGTCGTAGAATGAGGAGACCCCGGGCGTGATGGTGCGCCCGGTCGTCGTTGCCGAGAAGAGCACTTCCCCGGTGCGCGGCGTGAAGATACCGCTGTTGAGGAAGTCTCCCTGGACCTCGAGCTGGTTGCCTGCGCCACCTGCATCCAAAGTCGCTCCCGAGAGAATGCGCACATCGGTGAGGCGAATGTCAGAGCCCATGACCGCAACGCGCCCCGTTCCGGTGATGTCGATAGCGCCGAGGTCCTGCTTGGGCGTGGAGAAGTCGTTGAACGCGTAGGAGCCAGTGCCATCAAGGGTGGTCGTCGCACTTCCCTTTTGGAAACTGCCGGTACTACTGATCTGGAATGCGCGCGCGACCGTGGTCGAGGCACTGCCGGGCGAGAAGGTGCCATACGCTATCGCCAGGTTCCCGTTGACATCGAGCGGGGTTGCGAGCGTAAAGGTCGCATTACCCGAAGCGTTCCCGAACGTGAGGTTGTAGAACGATGAGGTCGCAGCACCGGTGGAGTCGATGCTTTCGGTCGTCGAAGTGGCATCGAAGCGCACGAGCGAGGTACCCGCGGCAAATCGGCCCTGGTTCTGCCACGATCCGGTGAGCGCAATCGTGTTGCCGTCAGCGATGAGCTCCCCGTCAACAACGACGTCGTGGGTCGCGACGTTCCCCGAGCCCGCGCTGTCCGGGCGGTACGTGGTCGAGGCGAGAACGTAGAGGTTCGCATCGACGCAGCCCCCGACCGCGCAGGTATCCAGATCATTGTTCACATCAACATCGAAGAAGAGGTCGGGATCGCCCGCAACCGAGTTATCGTACTGCTGGAGATCCGCGTTGGTGAAGGTCATCAGCTTGTTCGATCCCAGCGTCAGGTGGCGCTGGTAGAGTTCCATGCCCTCCTCGTCCCCGATACCGTCGTAGACCGACACCGCAACCGCACGCGAGGTCGTTGCCCCACCGTCGACAAAGACGGTCATGACGGTACCAGGCAGCGCGTTGACGTTGGTGAGGGTCCACGTACCATCCGGCTGGATGGTCGCGGTCGAGGGTTGGATGACCCCGTCGAGTGCTACTCGCACGGTGCCCGAGGTCACGAGCGCGGAGCGATCGTAGGCACGCGCGATACCCGACACCTCGATACCCTCAGACCAGGTCACGCTCCAGTCCTCAACGACCGGACAGTCACCCGAATCGGTGCAGGTGAAGGCGGCCACTAGACGGATCTCACTGTACGTTAGGAAGTCGAGGTCCCCGAGGTCGATGGGTGAGGTGGTCGCCCCGGTTGCGTTGGTAGGAATGTCAGCAGGAGGGATGAGGAACCAGTCAGTACCGGTCGCGTACTCGACGTAGTAGCGAATGGTACTCGTCGCTGGCGTGACATCCCTCCACGTAACCTCACCCCACTTCGGCCCCGTGCCGTCGGAGAACGTGATGGTCTCTGATGTTGCGGTACCGGTCAGCGCTTCGTTGATACGCGTGAGCGTGCCCGTCGCCAGCTCGAACGCCAGCACGCCTACCGACTCAGTTCGGTGACCACGAGATCCCCCATCACCGTTCTCTTCATCGATCGTTGCATAGATGAGAGCGGATGTTGCGGGAACACTATCGTTATACACTGCCCAACCTCCATCTCCTCCCTTTTCACCGAGTTGCTGCACAAGGGCCACGAGAGGTGGTCCGTTGGTGAACGGTGCAGTGAAGTTGATCGCGTCAGGATCGCTACCGTCAACACTATCGATGGTCACCACGGCGTCGAATTCTCCACCGCTGTTCGTCCCTGTTCCTACGTCGATCGCGATCCAATCGATATCCTCGATCATCGGCGGCGGTGTCTGGAAGCTCGCACCGAGCGCGACACCGAACTGCGAGTTGGTTGGTTCATTGGCTAGTGCTGCGCCGTCATTGACGAACGTCGTCACCCAGGCTGAGTTGTTCTCGGTCGCGACCGTCGCCAGCACCACCGGGCTCCCATCGAACGAGATCGGGAACGCGATCGTGCGATACCCATCTGAATCGGAGTACCCATTGCTCTGAATGTCGGTGACGTCTTCTGCGGTGTCCGCGACGAGCTTCACCGAGCCCGTTTCATTCTCCACACTCCACGTTCCTGACTCCATTGCAATCCAGTCGATCGTGGTCGTGCCTGTGGGATCGGTCGTACCGTCGTCATTGTCGACCTTGATCTCAAAGCTGTTGGTCGTCTTGTTCCTCACGCGCGCGGTGCGCTGCCGCACGTCAGGTGCGTCGTAGCGAACCGAGGCGACCACAACGAGGTCGGAGAAGTCTTGTGAGAGTGTTACCGGTGTCCAGTCAGAGCCGTTCACGTCGATGGTACCGTACTCACCGATCACACTCTGTATCTCGAGGTTGTCATTCACACCCGTGATACCAGTGAGCGAGTTTCGCAAGAACTGCTCGTTGGTGGTCTGGTGCCAGGTGGAGACCGCTGTCGTGCTGGCGATCGTGAAGCTTCGCTCGTCACTCCAGAACGAGAAGAGGTTGTCACCTGCAAGATCACGTGCGCGCACCCGCCACCAGTACGTGTCACCGTCGATGAGGTTGATGCTTGAACTTGCGGTGAAGACGATCTCTTCGCCTGAGGTGAAAGGCGAGGTCTCTGGGTTGCCATCAGCACGCGTAAAGGCACCGAACGGGTCACTGTCTGACGTGAACGAGAGAGTTCCAGACGCAAATGCGGTTGAGGAGGATATCTGGATCTCGTACACCAGCGATTCATTCTGCGGGTCTATTGTCTCGAAGAAGAACTGCGTGGTGGACGATGCTACCTGCTCGTAAGGGAAGGGCGACGTTGTGGTTGGTGTCAGCACACCTTCGCGCCACTGTACGGTCCAGTCGTAGAGGATGGGGCCAGTCGTTGTCGAGGGTGAGGAGAATATGGCCACAGGCCGAATAACATTGTATGTCTCAGTATCCAGATCAATGAGATCGAACGGTCCTGTCGTGGTACCTGCTTCGTTGCCCGGCAAGTCCTCGTCGGGGATTGGGAGCCATGAAGAGGAGAGGTACTGGAGCTGGTAGGTGATCGAGCCCGTGGTCTGATCGTCATTCCACGAGAAACTTCCCCACTTGTTGCCGATCGCACCGTCATCAAAGTCTATGGCTGTGCCTTCAAGTGTTCCATCAAATGCATTCTCAATGGTCCCAGATGCAGCGGAGAACCCAATGACGCTACCCTCCTCATCTGCGTGGCCATTTCGCGTGTTATCAGGTCCGTCCTCATCAACTGATCCGTAGAAATCGGTCACCGTCACCGCAACCTCAGTGTCACGGAGCGCCCACGACCCGTTGCCGCCATTCTCACCACCTTGCGCTACGATGTAGACCACCGGCAGACTCAGGAACTGCCGCGTCCAGGGAATGTTGTGCGTCGGATCATCGAAGATACCATCAAGACCCAGATTGCCGCCGGTGGTCTGGAAGGCGGCATCCATCTCGACGCCGGCACTGGTCGTCCCGTGGAACTCCTCGAATGCCACATAGTCGATCTCCTCAG
The DNA here is from genome assembly GCA_964459075.1 of uncultured Candidatus Saccharibacteria bacterium. GTDB lineage: Bacteria > Patescibacteriota > Minisyncoccia > Phycocordibacterales > UBA12088 > CAYWKE01. The sequence goes on from CAYWKE010000001.1 coordinate 43,892, forward strand.
CTGCGGTGTGGTCGTTGTTGGCATAGCTCGTCAAAATTTGGAGACGCAAATTGGTATCGCTGGGCGGGTCCCCACTGTCGCCATCATCTGCTTTGGTTGCGGCCCACGTGGGGTCGTTATCGGAGGCAAGCGTGTGGAGTACAACTGGCGTGCCCGAGAAAGCGGGTGCGAAGACCACATTCGCAGGAGTTCCTACTTCTACGGAAGCTCCACCATCCCACCCAAATTGCCCATCGGTCGTCTCACTTCCCGCGACCACCCGCACACCACTTCCTCCGTCATTGATGGTCCAGTCCCCTGCTTCCACAGCGAGCCAGTCGACCACGGTCACACCCGAGGGGGTAGGCGTTTGCGCGTGGTTATCGACCTTGATCTCAAAGCTTGTCTGCCCTTTGTTGCGTACACGGGGACTCCGTGGGTCAACGGTCTCGTCGTAGCGCGGACTTGCCACGACGACGAGGTCATCGTAGCTACCGGACAGGTTCACGGTCGTCCATTCGTTGTTGTTGAGATCGACGGTTCCAAACTCAGCCACGACACCGCCCAGCCGCACTTCATCTGATGTTGAGGCAAACACGCCCCGGAGCGAGTCGGTCACGAATTGCTCCTCGGTCGTCTGGAACCACGTCGAGACGTCAATGGTCGTATCGGTCGTGAACGATAACGGAGGATCGGACCACGGTCCCCACTGGTCAGAGCCGCCCGGGTCGCGTGCGCGAATGCGCCAGTAGTGGGTCACATCGTTGTCCAATGCACTTGCTCCCGGAACAGTGAAGCGGATCGTCTGACCAGCAGAGAATGGCGCCTTGTCACTCGTGTTTGAGATGTTCGTGAATGAGAGAGGTGAACCGGTGACCGTCGAATTCACATCAACGAGTGTCGAGGAGAAATCAGTGGTCGTCGCGAGCTGCACCTGGTAGTGCAGGTCGTCGCCGGCAAGATCGGACGCGGTGAAGGTCAACTCTGGGGTGAGATCTCCGGTCTTTGCATTGTCAAAGGGCGTACGCGCGATCGGCTCATCCGGAGCCGAATTAGTATCGAGCTGCGGGTAGTTGGCGGGCGAGATCACCGCGGTTCCCCCGACGCCCACCATGCGGAAGCAGTACGAGCTGTTGGTCTCAGGTGCATTCGCTTCGAGTACCCAGTCAAACTCAAGGATATCGCCTGGAGCATAGTCAACACTCAGTGCAGCTGAGTTGTTCTCTTCTTCATACGTTCCAGCATCTGTAGTACTGGCTAGCACTGTTGCGGAAATGGCTGACTGTTCTGCGACCGACGCGTTGTCGAATCCTCGCCACGGAGCACTCGACGAGCTTTGCTGCTCGACCGGGTTCCACGCAAGCGATGATAGGTCACACGAATCACCAATATTTGCTTGGGCAACCTCAAGCGTGAACGCATCGTCGAGGGCTGTGGACGTTGCGTTATTGAGCTGCATCGAAACACGCAGACGGAGTACATCGCCAGCCGTGATGGCCGCATCACTCCCGATCGAAGCGTTCTCATCCAAGTCTTCTGACCCCAACGGCCATGGATCGGTCGGGGTCTGAGCGTCCTCATTGAGGTACCAACGGAAATCCTGCATGTTCCACGCGGGCACGTTGGAGGTCTCCTGCGCACCAAATGCAACAGTAGGGTGTGGGAAGGCGTACTGCCTGGACTGCGGCGCTGCGATGAAGTTCTGCTCGTCATCATCCGTTTGATCTTCCCATATAGCGTAGAACGGCTTGGGTGGCGTGTCGGTGGAGATGATGCGCCAGCCGGGATCGAAGTTCGCACTGTTATCGTCCCCAAAGTACGCTTTTCCTGGGTTCGCACCAGCTGGGGTACAGACCCCCGTCGCTTGAACACTTCCGGTTGCGGTGACGATCGCGAGGTTTACCTCACCCGAATCCGGCTCACACGCGACCGCAATGTACGAGCCCGTATCGGTGAGCATGAACTCGGTCGCAAACTCTTTCTCGGGCCAGTACGAGGTCGCTTCGATTCCGTCACCATCTCGCGACTGCGTACTCATGATGGGCGCAGAGGACGAAGAGATACGCACAGCGGCGCCATTCCCGTCACCTCCCGACGTACAGTTTCCACTTGCGTCGTACATGGCGGTGACATCCTGACCTGAAACTGAGGCACCCGTGCCTCCTGAGCAGGTGATCTCGTAGCTCGTGCCCGCCTGCGTCTGGCCCACGCGCGTATCCAGCGAGTTGATACCGTAGAGCTCACGCGTCGTTGCGGGGTAGAGTGTGATCGCATCACCCGTGTTGAACTCGTACGCGAGGAGGATCGGGGTCGTTGCGATCACCCGAGCAATATCTCCATCAACGATATCCTCGACCGGGGAGGCGCCGGTCGAGGTCGCCAAGACCTGCGTCGTAGCAAGCGTGGTGTCGTTGTAGAGCTGTACCGTCGAAGAACCGAATGGTGAGAAGAGGTGGAACTCGTCGTTCGCGGAACTACCGGTTCGCACGGCGATGGTGAATAGGTCCGTGGCAAAGCTGATCGGCACAAGCGAATCTTGGTTCCCACCACCCTCGAGCTTTGTCGCGATGGGTCCAAGTGCGCGCACCACCGAGGTCGCGGTGAACGTACCCCCACCATAGGAAATGCTCTCTCCCAGATCGAGAGAGGAGGTTGCGCCAGTATCAAGCTGGACGACGTTACCATCGATGAGGCTGTACACCTCGATAGTATCGCCGCCGCCGAAGTCGTCGCGCACCACGTGGTGCATATCAACAAGTGACGTGTGGGTGAATGGAGCAAACGCATCACTCAATGACGTGGCGAGGCCATTCCCGTAGTAGAGGTACATGGTCGAGGTGCTGTTGGCGGGTATCTCATCTACCTGGACCCAAATAGCTGTCGTTGAGCCGTTGTAGTCAAAGTACTGCACCCAGTGATCGAGCTCGGTGACCGTGTAGGGATCGTTCACCTCGGGGGTCGAGGTTGCGTAGAAGTCGGTTGCGGTGGCCATGTTCCGATAGGTCGCCGAGAGCCACCCGTCCGAACGCACGACGCTCGAAACACGCACCATATCAAGGCGACCATCGAGGGTCAGCTGGCGACCCGGCCGCAGGTCGCCCAGCGTGAACGTGTTCCCAAAGTTCTCATCTCCCGCATTCGTGTAGCTCAAAACCTGATTGTCGTTCACCTTCACGATCGTGCTCCCTCCCTGAACGGCGGTCGCACTCATGTAGTACCACTGTCCAGTGACCAAATTTGCGGCCGACGACTGATTACACGTTGCACTGCTCTGGTAGGCACAGTAGCGCAGCTCATCAGCAGCTCCTCCCGTACCTCCCAGCGTGAACCACGGCGCGTACACACCCCCGCTGCCCGGAGCAGACGCGAGGATCGTATAGCCATACTGATCCGTACGTCGATCGCCACCACCGTTGAAGCCGATAAGTGCATCGGGATTCACCCACACTTCAACTGTGTGAGTAGTGGATATACCCAGATCACCGTGACTCACATCATCCTCGAAAAAGTCTTGAGCGTTCCCGAAGCGTCCGTTCGTTTCCGCAGGATTATCGGAGGACTGCTTGGTACCGTCGTTACTTGACCCGGCACTGTTCTCGATCGTGGAGCTCGTCAGGTCTTCCATGTGGGTCACGAGGGCAAAGTTACTATCCCACACATTCACCGCCCCGTTCGCGTCAGTGTCCGCGACCAGTGGTGCTGCGGCGTTGCCGTAGTACACGTAGTAGGTCGTATCGGTCGTGGAGGAAAGCGAGGTCGCACGGAAGTAGAGCTCACCGGTTTGAGCGGTCGTGGACGCAGACACGATCTCCCGCGGGACCTGGTTTCCGTCTGCGTCTGCAACACGGATGTCCGCATCGACCGAGGTAGCAATGCCACTAAAGAACGTCGGGCCCAGATCGGCAAGATCAACGTACACAGGGAAATTCGACAACTCCTCGTCTACCTGACTCGCTTGGATCGTGATCGGAATGCGGTTGGGCCATGCGTCATCGAACCAGTCCGCTTGATCTTCTCCCTGTTCACTCGTGAAGCGAATGTCACCACCATCCTCGCGCACACTTGCCCAGAAATCTGAGAGGGATTCATCGATCTCGACGTAGATCTGGTACTCAGAGAGATCGTTCGCGTTGCCAAGGTTGTCGATCTCGATCGGGATGCGGTACTGCCAGAAGCCGTCCCACCACGGGTCGAGGAGGCCGTAGCTTCCCTTCTTGCCGATCGCCTCGATCCAGAACTCGCCCAACGTGCGCGCAGGGTAGCTGATCTCCATCTCGAAGTAGAGCGTCTGCCCCGGCTCGATGCGGTAGGTATTTTCCGAGCTGTTCTTTACATCAAAGTACTCGGGGACCGGCTTGCGCGGCAGGCCGCCGCCGAAAAAGTTGGCGAGCCGGCGGAAGTTGCCGATCTCCATGTTGCGCTCACCGGGTGCGACCGAGTGCGCCATCCAGGTGTCGCGGTAAACCGTCTCTTCACGTGAACCGATACGAGCACGATCATCGACACAGGTGACCCCATCCTCAGAAAGCTCGTCACACCAACGCTCCTCTTCACTCGAGGCACAGCTGTAGCGTTGGCGCTGCGTGCTGGCTGTGCTGGTCGCCTCGGACTCAGCGCGCTCGGCAAGAAGTGCCTGAAGCAACTCCTCATTCGTGAGGTCGGGATCGGTGAAGTCGATACTCTCCTCAGGACGCTCGTCTACAGTAGCGGTCTCTTGCGACTCAACACTCGTTGTACTGGTTGCTGGAGTGGGCTCCACTGCCACATCTGTCACTTCCGCTTCGAGTTGCGCCCCGTCCGCATCCTCCTGCGCACCTGGTATTGGCGCATCCAATGCGTCGGTCTGCTCGGGTTCACCCACAGACTCCGCACCATCGCCTGCAACTGCTACACTCTCCTCTTCTGCAGCCTCCTGCTCAGCAAGGAGTGCTGCCATCTCTTCGTCACTCTCAACTCCACTCTCACGCGTTCCTCCTTGCTCGCCCAGGGTAGTGGTTGCGGCGGGAGACGTCTCGTCTTGTTCTTCCACGTCTTCGGTATCATCAGCATCGCCAGGGGCTGTTTGAGGTGTCGTCGTCGGTATCGTGGACTCGGCGTCGGGCGCAGGTGTTTCAGTATCAGCTCCACTCAGTTCTTCTTCATCTTGTGCGTCGGCAGGTTCGGGCGTGGGTGCTGGCTCAGATGGTGCATCCGTTTCTTCGGAAGACCGCGTGTCAGATGCTTCGATCTCCTCAGACCCATCTGCATCATCGACAAGCTCCCACCCCGCCTCACAGAAGTAGCCGGTCTGCGCATACTCAGGTATGCGCAGGGTCTTGGGGACGTTGCGCGTCCACTGCTTCAGCGAGGTCACCTCCCCTTTTGCGTCCGGTAGGTGCAGCATGAGTCGGAAGTCATCCTGCCGTTCGCTCTCATTGGTGACGTTGAAGTACACCGTGGCTTTCGTGAGGCCATGGTAGGTCCTTCGGTCGCTCTTGATGATGAGGTTCTCGTTGTCATTGCTGTCGGTGAAGGTGAAGTCGATGCGCTCTTCTCCGGTAAGCAAGATGTCTGGGTGACGCGACGCGTCCTCAGCACGAAGCTCAGGAACGACGTTCTCACCGTCGATGGTCTGATCATCCTGCCATCGCGGCGCATCGTAGGTTGCATCGATCCACAGACTCTCGAGGTACACGTTGGTCTCAACGTCACTGTTGCGAACGAACTCGAGCTGCACCACCAACTCATCGAGCTCATCCCACGCATCGATCTCGGGAAGTGCAAAGAGGAAGTGGCCGCCGTTCTGACTGTTCGAGAGCTCGTTCGTTATCGCGATCTCACCAGCGAGGTACCAGTGGTCGCGGTAGCGATAGCGGACGAAGACCTTATCATCCTGGAACGCCTCACCAACACGCTCCGCACCAAGAGAGAGGCGCAGGGCGAGCGTGCGAATATCCTCATCCGGCACGAACGAGCCGATGGAGAATCCTTCGAACTCGAGGATGTTGCAGGGGGTACCACGCACCTCACAGATGGTTGCGGCCTCATCAGCATGCTCGGGGCGCGCTGGCGTCGTTTCATCATCGCTCGTATCGGCACCACCACCACCTTCATCGGTGCCAGCATCGTCGTGTGAGTCGCCCGCGGACTCGTCTTGAGAAGCGCCGGATCCAGAGCTCGCTCCCCCTGCAGATCCCTCAGTCGCCTCCTCAGTACCCTCTCGTGGTGAGGTGGTCGCCGTTGTCGTCGCACGTACTTCTTCCTGCAGGTCTGTTTCGGGAGCCACTTCCGCGCTTGAGGTCGCCTCGGTGTCCACCGCCACGTCGTCACCCTCATCTACTTCGACCTCATCCGCTACCTGCTCTTCTTCCAACTCCTCCTCGTTGGATCCACGTGCGGTATCCTCTTCGATAGCTTCGGCTTGATCCTCGACCGGTGACCCCTCGGATGGTGCCTGTGGTGACGACTCGTCCGGTGTGACGTTCGTATCTGTGTCGGGGTCGAGTGTGTCGGTCTCTTCGATCTCTGGCTCGGGTTCTGGGATGGACTCGGGATCTGGCGTTGGCTCGGGTTCTGGTTCTGGCTCTTGGGTGGGTTCGGGGTCTGGTGTAGGTTCAGGGTCTGGTGCCGGCTCCTCAGATACGACCGGCTCTGCTGCTGGCTCCTGTGCTCGCGCGGTGAGGGGCACGAACCGATGCGAGAGTCCCCGCACCACGTGCGGCAGGTACTCGATGAGCGCGGTCGTTGTTCCCTGTACGTCCGATGCTGTTGTGGTCGGCGTCGAGGTAGGGGTCAATTCAGGTATGTCGTCGATCTCACCTTGGGAGAAACCGATAAATGCCGAGTTCTCTTTCGAGAAATCGCTCAGAATGGCCTGGCCTGAGAGTTCCTGCGAACGAGCTGCGTCCACGTTCTCCCATCCCGCACCGCGCACATCGCTTGGAAAAATGTGGATGGTCTCTTCTTCGATCGATGCCCACCCGTACGCACTCCACAATAGGACAGAGCCCACCACGCCTACCAATAAAAGCGCGGCTCTCCAAGCAGCGTTCCTCCTTGAAACGGAAAACCTCATTGAGTTGTCCACACAGACCGATAGGGTCTTGCGAAACAGACACCCCACAACCCCCGATCTGTACTCTCAGTATCTCACGAAGGGTACCTGCCAACCAGCAAAAACGTTGCCAAAACTGTGTATTTCTGATTGCTTTTGCGTCCGAGTGCGTACCCGACAACATACACCCCGCACCAGCAAGGGCGCGGGGTGTATGGTGGCGTGTGGGTGATTACTTCACGAGCTTGCGCACGTCCTCGATCTCCTTGTCGAGGAGCTCCTCCGAGATCGAAAGCGCGTCTTTCAACCCTTCCAAGAGCTGTCGTTCGTTGTCGGTCATATTCGGTTTGTGGGCCAGGGTAAGGACCTTCTCCTCTATCTCCTCGCGCAGGACATCGAAGATGCTGACTAGTCGCTCAGAGGCTTCGATGGCCTCGACCTTGATGCGGTCGTACTCATCGGCGCGTTTTCGACGCTCTATGATGATGATGCCGATCGCGATGGCAAGCAGGATGATGAAGATCATGGAAACCCAGTAGACCGGTCCGAAGATGCCCGGACCTTCCTCCTCTTCCTCATCCCCTGGCAGGGTTCCAGTGATGGTGACCGGCGCCTCAACCTCCGTGGTATTCCCCGCAAAGTCGGTCGCCACGACCGTCACCGTCTTCTCACCCGGTGTCATGTTGCCGACGGTCACGGAACCGCTCTCATCGAGCGCATTCGGGCTCACCCGATCGACCTCGAGACCATCGAGGAGTATCGCAAAGGTGTCGATGCCGGAGGTGAGATCGGTCGCGCCGGTGATGGTGACGGTGAACTCAAGATCGCCGCCGACGACGTCGATCTCAAAAGGCTCAGGCGGCGTCGTGTCGATGCGGATGGTCTTCTGTGTCGGGTCGCTCCACCCGTTGCGATTTTGGAACGCGAGGAAGAAGTGCCAGACACCGTCAGCAAGGTCTTCGTAGACCGCATTGACCGTCGGCGGCTCGTGATCGGTGTACTCAATGTCTGATGAGGTCGAGCTCGTACCGATACCCATGCGGGTCGAACCGATGCCGGGGAGGATCTCCCAGTTGAACTCTGCATTGTTGATGGCGTACCACGTATCCTCCTCCTCGTGCGTCTCCGAATCGATACGTCGAGGCGGCTGCGGTGGTATGCCCCCGCCGCCAGAGCCGATCGCCGAGACGGGCTCCGGCTCGGGCGTTGGCGCGGGTGCCGCTGCGGTGATGGTGTAGGAAGCACTACCCGAGTCGCCGGTCACATCTTGTCCCGCGCCCGCAAGGATGGTTACCTCGTCGACCGAGACCGCTCCGGTACCGATGGCCGTGCCGCGAAAGGTGATGGTCGCAATGTTGCTCGTGCGCGCAAGCGGTGTCGTACCGCCACCGCTGAAGGAAATGGTTCCCGCGCTTGCAGAGAACGAAGGTTCTTCGACCCATAGGTTGAAGGCGCTCCCGTTCGTCGACACACTCGTGACCGACAGTACCGACGTATCGTAGCGGAGGGTTCCTTGCGCGGAGTTGACCGGGTCTCCCTCAGGATTGATGGCGATGTTGACCTGGAACGTACTCCCCTGTGCGTGGGAGCCACTCGATGGTGAGAACTGCAGCGATGCCGCAAGCGCCGGGTGGGCCCACGCGCCGACGATGCCGAAAGCGAGTACGACCCAAACGAGAGCGACGTACCTGCGGATAGATGAAGTGATCGATAGGTGCGGGGGGAGCATGCTAAAACGTGTCGCGGACTACTCGACCCGAACGACGTTCATCTTGAACGCGTTCTTTGAGTGACCCTTCAGGGGAAGCGTCAGTACGAGAACCCCGTCTTTCTCTTTCGCATCTGCTTCTTCGGGTTCGATCTCCTCAGGCAGGATGATCTGGCGGTAGAAGTCGCCCCAGCTGCACTCCTCGAGTGAGAAGTCGCCATGCGCGTTACCAATGAGATCCTCAGGGCGCACCGACGAACCACTGATCGTGATCACATCGTTCTGTCCTCCGATAGAAACATCGAGGGATGCGAGGTCAACCCCGGCGATCTGGGCGAACACCACGACCTCGTTGTCGGTCTGGAAGACATCGACCGGCAGCTGCAGCGCGTTGTGCACGGGCACCTCGCTCGGTGCCGCATTCGGCGCTTTGGGATGTGGTGCGGCCTGCTCTTCGCTCGCCGCATCTCCCTTCACTACCCCTTTCCCTTTAAGCTTCTCCATGAACGTCGCCATAGCTGGGTCCCTTGGTTACGCGTTGCTAATGTACTCATCCCCCGATACGGTAGCGTGTTCGCCCCCACGGCGTCTGCACGCTGCATCAGACCTATATAGTATACCGAACAATCGAGTGCTCTGGTGAGTTCGTTTTGTGGATAAAACGTGTACAACGCTATCCGCTCCAGCAGAAGAGCATGATGGAAAAATCGGCGAGCTCGACGAGGCCTGAGAGATTGATGTCAGCAGCGAGGTCAGTCGTGTTCCAGTTGAAGAGGAGAATTGAGAAGTCGGTGAGATCGACGAGGGTGTCCTGATTGATGTCAGCACGCTGACACTGATCCCCAACCGGGGCTTGTCCGACACCAATGGGTACTGGTGCGCTCTTGGCACTCTCAAGACCCTCTGCAGGCAAGCGCGCTCGCGCGAGCAGGTTGTAGGCACCCAGCGAAAGACCGTCGGTTGCGTACGTGAGCGTGTAGGCGCCCGTTCCCGCCGCGGTCGTCGTTGCGGTCGATGCGCCTACGATGCGCCTCCCCTCTTGCTCGACGAACACCTCAAGGAGCGATTCGGCAGGAGCGTACCCCGACACACTGATCACGTCACCCGGATCGATCTCGTCTTGATCGACCGATATCGTCGGGGGGATGACCACACCTGCGATCGCGTTCTCTGTGTCAGCGCGTAGCGTGATGGTGGTGTTGTAGGTACCGGAGCGCACTCCACTCGCGTCTTCTGCGTATACAGCGAAGGTGTACGTGCCGCGCTCAAGGCCTGTGACCTCGGTCGAGAAGGTCCCATCACTGCGCGCGGTGAGCGAACCCACCGAGTCCCCATCTTGCAGAACCGTGACGCGCGAACTGGGGTACGCCCACCCCGATAACGAGACCGATGCCTGTCTGAGGAATTCTCCACCGTCATCGCTGCCGCCACTACCGCTTCCACCGCCACCACCTCCCGAAGAGCTCCCTCCCGAGCCGCTCGTACCTGGGCCTGAGCCCGAACCACTAGTACCCCCGCCGGTTCCCGTGCCCGTGCCAGGACCATCCCCATCTCCGGTTCCACCACCGTCGCCACCCCCCGTACCACCGGTCGTTGAGCTGGTCGTTGAGGAGAACGTCGTTGAACCGACCGAGCCGGTGGGCCCAGGCCCGATCGGCACAGCACCAATGGTGAAGCGAATAGGAAACTCGGACGTCTCGTTACCATTGAAGTCACGACAGATACCAAAGAACTCGTACGTCGTTGTTGCAGCGACGATGAACGGGGGTGAACGGTGGTTGGGCGTGGTCGAAGCATTGTCCGCGATCATTGTGTAGGTCATGCTCGCGTAGGCGGTCGAGGATGCCTCATCGTACTTACAGATCGCGACATCGTCGGTCAAGAGTGAGAACTCGACCTCCTCGTTGATACCTGCGACCAGCTCATCAAGTGCCGGGCGCAGACCAAATACCACCGGCGGCTCATTGTCGATGAACCGCGCACCAGCCGTGACCTGCTCGATGATGTAGATCGCGGCAAGGGTCGTATCGATGGTCACGTCGCTTGCGTTTCTGGTCGCAACCGTCACCAAGACCGGCCCAGTACCCGGATTCACGAGCTGATCGCGTCCGGTGCCTCCGAAGGTTGCCGTTGTCCCCAACTCGATGCGCACCGTCTCACCTGCATTGAGGCCGAGCGTGGAGCCGAGGTTGAAGATGAGTCGGGTCGAGGAGCCGTACGTGAGATCTACCCCAACGGTCGATGTGCCCGGGGTCGAGGTAGCCAACACGCGGTCGGTGTAGTTGAGGAGCGAGGACGTGCCGGTGGTCGCTGTCGAGAAGTCGATGTCCGTGATATCGAACTCGCTCGGCATGAAGAGCCCGTTGCGAAAATCCACCACCACGTCGCCGCCCGGAGGAACCGCAGCGACCGTCGTAAACAGGATGCGGTGGTTTGCAGGGGTCTCGGGCGCTGAGGTGGAAATGAGGTCACTGACGAACTGGAGCCGGTCAGCGAGCGCCTGCGGCACCGCCCCGAAGAGTGTCAGCAACACGCAAAGCGTCACGCACGCCAGAACCAGACCCAGGAATGGTCGCATGTTCCCGTTATACCACGACCTTCCGCTCGCTCGCAGGGGAGCGCTGTGCAATACGTACGCGCATGTCCCGCCGGGTGCGACGCGCATCGAGGCGGAAGTTGAGCAGAATGAGCGAGAGCAGTGCCACACTCACCAGCGTGGTATAGAGGAGCGCGAAGGTGTTCCCTGCGTTGCCCGCCCGCGCCGGGAGTGGTGCAGGAGCATCGCGGGTCAGGGTCTGGAGCTCTGCCTCAGCTGCTGCGACCGCGCGCTCGCGCTCAGCAAGCTCACCCTCGCGGCGGGTGAGCTCAGCCGTGATCTGGTTGAGCTCGGTAGGAGCGACCGCGGCAGAGGTACCGATCCCCGCTTGCTGCAGAGAGAGAGTCGAACGGGTAAGGGTCGTCCACGAGAAGGTGAGCGCGAGAGCGCACACGAGAGCGCCGACGAGAGCTAGCTCCCATCCACCCCGATTGTGCTGTACTCCGTGGTGGCGACGCATAGTATCACTATACCTCAGGAGAAGAAGAGGAAGATCCCCACGAGGACGAGAATGGTCAGTGACAGGAAGACGAGCATGACCGATGAGAGTCGTGAGGCGAAGGAGACCGGCGCAGGACCCTTCGCGCGGTAGCCGGCTTGCTTGAGCTGTGCACGCACGTAGAGACGCGCACCACCCCACACGATGAGGAAGAACAGGAGCAGTCCGCCAAACGCGATACCGAGCTCCTTGGTCGGAATGACCCAAAAGCTGGTCTCACGGGTGATGCTCTGCTTGCGGTCGACCCCGTAGGAGACGGTGATGCGTGCATCATAGCGTCCCAGGAAGAAGCCCTCCTCAGGTTCCCACGTTGTTTGGTAGCGACGCTCCCCGCCGGGCGAGGCCCCACCGCGCCCGCCTGGATTGACCTCGAGCTTGGCGACCTCATTGCCGAGCATGTCCTCAATGGTGAGGATGCCGACAGGCCGCTGGAGGACCGAGCCGGTGTTCTCCACGACCGTGGTGAAGATCGCAGGTGGGTACTGGTAGAGTGAGCGGTCAGTGGAGAACTGGGTGATCTTGAGATCCTCAACGATGTCACCATTGATCTGAATGTTCATGAGGGAGGCAACCTGGAACCCTATCCCAGCCCCCGAGCTCTGCACCCGATCGGCTTGACGGTCGAGCACAATAGCTCCGAAGTGCCCTCCAGGGGGTGAATTTGCTGGCGGCGAGATCACGTACCCGATACTGTCGCTTTGCCCGGGTGCGAGGGTAACCTGGGAGCGCGTGAGCGTCACCCACGAGGCGAGCGTGAGTCCCGTCTCATCATCGCCCGTGGCGAAGCGGGGCTTGCCATCGATGTCGGTCGACTCGACGTTGCGCGAGAAGAGGTAGTAGGTCTGGGTCTCATCACTGACGTTCGTGACCGTCACCTCGCCCGACAGCGTCTCCCCCGGATCGATACGTTCCTCGATCAGGGTCGGTTGCATCTGTGCACCGATCTGCTGGGCTTCTACTCGCTCAACACACGCCACGCCGAACGTGCACAGCGCAAGCAGGGCGATAGCGCCAACGCGCCAAGCCCACGCATGGGCGACGGTGCGAAACGCAAAGGGGGATTCGATCATACCTTCCATATAGTTAGGGACAATATGCTCGCCAGTGTACCCCAGGTCAACAACTCGTACCAAGTGGCGCTATACACAAAGACCCGCACGTGTGCGGGTCTGTGTGTCATAAGCGCCAAGCGTCTCTAGAAGACCGGAGTTGCAACGTACGTAAGTGTTGCAGTGTAGTCGTCTGCTGCTTCCTGCAGCGTTCCGATCTCGATCTTGTAGCCAACGCGTGTGAAGCTCTCCCCTGAGACAGGTGCCGACGTGTAGCTGACCGCTTCACTGTTATAGAACACCTCTACCGGGTTGTTCACGAAGTTACCGACGTAACTCGAGGTTCCAACACCGCCAAAGTCAAGCGCGGTGCCCACATCGTCGTCATCCGAGGTCAAACCCCAGTGACCATACGTGTTGGGTACACCAAAGTTGTTGAGGGGATTCGCCCAGGGCGTACCTACCGGGACCTCAGAGCCGTTGTTGAACGGATCGATGGTCGCTGTGTTACCTGCCGTCAGCGTTTGATCCGCCTCGACCGTCACCGTGAAGCCGTTGAGGGCATTGGTGTCGATCCTGAGCTCCTGCGCGAGGAACCTCGGCTGATTCGTTTGCAAGATGCCGAAGGCAACCGAAGTTGCTGTTGTGGATGCGTACGTCGCGAGAGGCTCATCGTTGACCGTTGTGCCTGAGGCAACACCAGCGATGGTGAAGGTGAGAATGGTCTCGACCTCTGCGGTCACAGTAACGTCGTCGATGACCGCAACGCGGGTATCGCCCGAGTCTGCCATGGTCCCAGCGACCTCGATGACGTACGAGTCTGCGACGTTGGGATTGGCGATATAATTGCCGTTCCCTCCGACCACGATCTGTACGACCGTGCCGGTCGCGATCTCGTCAGGTGGCGTATCTGAGGGACACACCGTGAGTTCAACGGTGTCTGTGACGTTATCAACATCGCTCACGTACATCTGGTTCGTTACGCCGTTGTTACACGCAAGGTCGTTCGCGATCTGCGTGATACCTCCTCCCGGTACAGATGCTACCGTCACATCTGAGGTCGAAAGAGACCCGAAGTCGAAGTCGAGGTCTCCGTCGACGGGATCGAAGGTGATCACTATCGTCTCACCTGCGTTGATCGCGCTCGAAAGCTCGAACTGGATCGTGTGCGTTGCCGTCGCGCCCAGATCGGAATCTGAGATCGTGTCGGTCACGTCAATGAGCGCTGCGGCGTCTGCCGTGTGGATCCAGTTGGGCAGGCCAAGCGACCAAGCGAGTAATGCCGCAATGACCGCAAGGACCAATGCCTTGGAGCGGAACTGCGAAAGATCTGTCGTCATGCGTAAAATGCTAGCTAGCGTTTCACTTGTAATAGCGAGTTCGCAGCGGCGAACTCATGACGAGCGTGATCGACCTCCCAGCGAGGTACGCACCACCGATTACTGAGCAAAGCCCGTTGGGATATCGAGGTTTGCTTGATGGGGCGCGGGTTCAATCGCTGAAGTATCAAGCTCACAAATTAGTATACGTCCACATGACGCTGTGTGAGAACACGCGCTTGTGGATAACGCAACTCTGTGGTCAGGGGAGGTCGCCCGCCGCTGCAGGCACGAAGCGTCCATCGGGTTCTTGGATCTCTATCTCAAAGTCACGCGAGGGTGCGAAGACCTCACTGAAAAAGTGTACGCCTGCGATGAAGGTGATCCCGAGGAGAATGAGGAAGAGGAAGAAGTAGCGATACGTCACGAGGAACGTCGCGAAGGAGAGGTCGGGCTCGTGCGTGTGCTGCGCTTGGTGCTGTGCCGCGCGCTGCGCCCGTGTCGAGCTCGGTTCGCTCCTGATGCCTTCGTGCTTCTTGTAAGGCGCGTGCTCCACCCTCGCCGCTTCCCCATCTTGGTGCACATCACGTGCACCGAGTGAGCGCCTGAGGTCGACCGCGCCTTGGGTCAAGGGGCGCACGAGGGTTCCCAGCCGCAGCGATGGCTTGGTGTGCGGCTCCGCGTGCTCCGGTGTGTGTGGTGCCGGTTGTGCTACTCCTGCACGCTCTTCGTGCGTAGGCTTTTTCTCATCCTGCCGAGGAAGCGTAGGAATACCCAGCCGCTGTGCCTCAAGCCGCAGAGCTCGCCGCACGTACATCCGCACCAGCCACACCAACAGCACGAGTGCGAGAAGTATGCCACCTCCCACACGCACGATGTCCCATACCGGGACGATCCAGAAGATCGCCTCGCGCGTGACGCTGTGCTTCTCTCCCGAGCCGTAGGAGATGGTTGCAATGGCTCGGTAGCGCCCGAAATCGTACGTGCTGTCACTTCCCTGCCACGAGAAGGTGAACCGGCGGGTCTGCTCAGGGAGGACGTTGCCGAAGTTCGTCGCCTGGTTTATGGCTATCTGGCCTCGCTCTTGCCCCCACATGTTCTCAATGGTGATGATGCCTTGAGGACGCAGGTGGACATTCCCCGTATTCTGGAAGCGCATGGTGAATGACGCAGCTGCTTCGGGAGCAATGAAGGGCTCGGCAAAGAAATCGCGAATGAGGCCGCGCTCCTCGACCTCGCCCGCAACGCGCATGAGGATGAGTGACGCGACCGAGCTCGTGATGGTGACCTCCCCGCCTTGGGTGGGCTCAGGGGGCTCGGTCGCGACCAGCAGTGAGGCATAGTGGCCACCCGGCGAGGCGTCCTCGGGAACCACGATGGAGAACGGTATCCGCTCGGTCGAACCGGGCGGCACCGTGATCTGGCCACTCCCGATGAGGATCCACTCTGGGAGCGTGAGCCCCCCAGAGCTCTCAGGAGCCGGCACGAGCCGGGGCCGACCGAACTCGTCCTGAGCCTCGAACCCCACTGGCGTGACGTAGAGCGTGAGGGGGTAATTGTTGCTGTTGACGATAGCAAGCGAGCTCGACCAGGTCTCTCCGGGCGAAACTGACACTTGGTAGAGCGGTGGCGTGACCGTCAGCGCGAGGGTCTCTCCACTTGTCTGCGCCCCTCCCCAGAGAGGTACCAGCAGACTAAGCGCGAGCAGTGCGGTGAGAGCGAGCCTACGAACGCTTGGAAAGGTGTACGACATGGTGGGCATCTGATGGTGGCGCGGACCTGCCCAGAGCGACGGTGTGTACACCGTCAGCGGGTCCCGTACGCTTGTTCGTTTCTGTGCGGCGGACAAGGTGTTCAGGCGTCGAGGCGCGCACTGGTGTGCGTCCCGTGAGTGCAACGGGCGGGGGTGCAGCAGGTGTCTGTGGTGCACGAGTTGGCGAGAGCGCTACGTGATGTTCACGGGGTAGTGGCGCAGGAGCCACCGACGCGCCATCCTCCCAGGGTGAAGCGTACTCACCCCCCGCATCCTGCTCGTCATCCTCATCGTACCCGTAGGAGCGCGGAGACGCTGCCCCAGCGTAGGCAAAGCGGTACGTCAGCTTGAGGTGAACGAGGTAGGTGACCGAACCGATCAGGACCAGCAAGAGGAAGAATCCGATCATGACCTCGCGCCACGGGAAGACCCAGAAGTACACCGTGTCCTGTACGGTGCCGGTCTGTCCGTACTCGACATCGAGGAACGCCTTGTACTTCCCGAAGCGACCAGAGGCATCCCAGGCGCTTGCAAGGTGCTGCCGTGAATTGGGCGCGATCGAGGAACCTTGCTCATTCGCTGAGAGGGTGGCCACCTCCTGGCCACGGCGATTGTAGATACGGATCTCCCCACGAGGGATGAGGGTGCGGTTGCCAACGTTCTCAAGGTTGTAGGTGAATGTCGCGGTGGTGCCCGAGAAGATCTGCTCGTCGGGGAGGAACATGGAGAGCTGTAGGCGCTCCCGCGCATCGTCCTCGACCTCGACCGTCAGCACGATCTCCTCAAGATCCTTACTCCCTTGAGCAAGGACGCGATTACTACCGGCGCCAAAGGTCAGGAGTGCGTGGTAGATGCCGGGGCGTGCTTTGAGGTTGATGTGGATGAGGTAGGGCACCTGCACGCTCTCTTGCGGCTCGAGCTCGATCACACCGCGCGATATCTCGAACCAGTTCGCGAGTGATCCCTCCTTGTTCGCGCCTGGGGGAAGCTGCTCTGAGTCCGGCCCTGCGGCGGGATCAAAATCGTAGACACTTGCGTACAGACCGATCTTGCGCTCGGTCGTGTTCGTGATGGTGAGCGTGCCCTTGATGATGTCACGAGGCTTCCCCTTCTCGTTGAGAATGAGAGGTGCCACGGTGAAGCTGGTCGCTGCCACGGCGGCATGGGGAGCGGACAGGCCCACAAGCACGCCCGCCAGTACGAGGGTCGCCAGAAAACGCATACTGCTCATTGTACGGGTGATACAGGTGGCGCGAAAGGGATGGTCGTGCATAACGGTAAGAACAAAAAGGAACAAAAAGCTAGAACGTAGGGATGATGATGTACTGGATGCTCGTCGAGTACTGACCGGGGGGCTGATCGTCCGACACCTCGACACGGTACACGATGTCGTGGGACTCCCCTTCGACCGGCGTTCCGCTGTAGACGACCTCCTCAAGTTCAAGCGAGAACGCTGCGTAGGAGTCGTCGAGCAAGAATCGAGTAGACCCGCCACCGAGAGTGTTGTCCCCAGCGTGGTACCCCCAGCACCCCGTGAACGCAGTAAGGTCGCACGCGCTGCTCCAGGAAAGTGGCGCAGTGTTGCTTGCGGCCACGGTCGGGATGACCCCTCCGAGATCGCTCATGAACTGCATGCGCTTGCCGAGGAGGATCTGGTAGCCCCGGGGCGCATTCGTCGAGACCGTGAGGCGCTGCGCAGCGCGCGACGAGGTGCCGAAGTTGAGGTTCCCGAAGGGCACTGAGGTGGCGCTCGTTTGCACATCGGTCACGATACCCTCGGTCGAGCTACCCGCTGACACGCCTGCGATCGAGAATGAGAGAGACGCTCCTTCGGTCGTGAGCGACGGGTAGCTCGAGCTGCCATTGGGAGGAATGGGGGTATTCTGCAGCGTATCGTACAGGCGGAAGAAGTACGTGCGGTTCCCCGGCGCACCAGCGTGACGGACGGTGAACTCGTGCTCGGCAGCGGCGTTGGCTTGGATCTCAAAGGTGATAGGGCCTTCCGCCGAGAGCACGCCTACGTCCGAGGTGGCGAGGTAGCCAACGCGCTCGTTGGTGTGGGTGCGCTCCCCATCGTCGCGCTCGTCGATCGCAAAGCTCGTTGAGGTAGGAGCCGCGACCTCGTAGCGCACCCAGCCGCCTTCAGCGCCGTTGCGCGTCTGCTTACTCGCGAGAATGAGCGGGTCGCCCATGAACGTATCGAAATCGAACGCTTCTGCGTACCACGGAATATCCGTCCACCCGGTGACCAGGGTCGACGTGGTCGCCGCAACGAGGTCGAGGTCGTTATTCCCGAACATCCCCGCATCGAGTGCGACCCACCCGAACACTTCAGGCGCAGCGGGTTCGCGGGTCTCACCATCAGGCACCTCGATGGCGCAGGTGAACTGACCTGCGGTGACCCCGTACTGGCTCGCGGTCAAAAAGTCGGGGAGAGAGGTGTTGTTGTCACTCTGGAGCGCCGTGAGGAGGACGGGCGGAGCCGTGAAGGCCTGTGCGAAGGTACAGGTCGCATCACTCGTGCTTACGACCGCATTCCCATAGTACTCACTCAACTCCGCAAGCCCCGCGTCGACCAGCACACCTCCGGGCAAGACGTAGTCGCCCGCTTCCATGACGAGGTAGCTCACGCGCTCGAGTCCGTGGTCATCGAGCTCGTTGTCGGGCTCTGCGACCCGCACCGTAAAGGAGGTCGCGGAGGTCGCAGTGATGATCGCGGCAGCGGGGTCATTCGCAGGAGCACCGGTCGAGTCACCGGTGATGGCCTCGGCAATGACGACCGGGTTCTCGTAGGTGCCGGTGAGGTTTATGAGAACGGGGGTCGCCCCTACGAGCGCCGTGCCGACCTCACCCACGGTCTGGGGCACGAACGAGCGTTCGTTATGGGTGCCGCACCCGTCGCCTACCCCCGCAACACACGCGTCGGCCTCAGCGAAGATCGCACTCGGGATCGTTTCGTGCTCAACACCCCCGCCGTCTGCGTAGCAGAAGAGCGACTGCCCCTCAACACACTGGTCGGCATCAACAACATCGAACACCTCGCCCGAGAAGTCCGAGGTCTCCGAGAACTGGAGGCGCGATTTGAGGAACCCAGAAGAGCCCGAGGTCTCCGCGACCATGATGCGCAACTTGATCTCGTTGTTGTACGTAAGGTCGGTCGGCGCGGTGTTACTCGCCGCAAGCGCAACGGTAGGCGTTGTGGAGGTCGCATCA
This sequence comes from uncultured Candidatus Saccharibacteria bacterium, assembly GCA_964459075.1. Classification (GTDB taxonomy): domain Bacteria; phylum Patescibacteriota; class Minisyncoccia; order Phycocordibacterales; family UBA12088; genus CAYWKE01. The sequence continues at coordinate 63,041 of CAYWKE010000001.1, forward strand.
TCGAACCACTGCCACGACCCTGACTCCAGCGAGAAGCCGCTAGTGTAGAGCGTCGGGTAGTACACGTAGTCGTCGAGTGTCGTTTGATCCGCACGCACCATGCGGAAGCAGTAGTACGTGGATTCCGTCGCCCCGTTGTTCTGCACGACCCAGTCGTAGACGACGTCCTCACCGATAGCCACCCGGTATGGATTGACGACCGAGAGTCCATCCTCCTCGTACGTTCCCGCTCGATCACCGACCGAGAGAATGAGGTCCCCTACGGTGGGAGGGTCCCCCGAGAGCGCCGCGCCATCTGCGGGGCTCGCATTGAAGCCGCGCCAAGGAGCTGATGAAGAGCCGGGAAGCCCAAGGTTCTTCCAGCCCGTTGATGCTGAACACGAGCCCGCGCGCTCGACCCACTGCAGCCGAAACTGCGCCCCAGCTGCGGTCAGCACACCCCCTGCCACCTGCACGCTCATGCGAATGCGAAGCGTCTGTCCAGGACCTGGCGGCTCATCAACGGGCGTGATCGCGGTGAACTCACCCAGGCTCGCCAACCCTTCCGGCCACGCGTCGGTGGGCAGAAGTGCGTCATTGTTCACGAAGAACTGGTAGTAGTTCTGCGTGAGGGTACGCTGAGCGGTGGGCCACTCAACCACCTCTACGCGGTAGGTGCGCGTCTGGCTGACCGCATCTGAGACGAAGAACTCGAACTGCGTCGTTGAGATGATGGAGTAGCTGATCATCGGGCGCGGGAAGCGCGATCCTGTTCCCGAGACGCGATTGTTCATGAACATCGACGCAGCAGTGACCTCGTCAAGGGTCGTGTTGAGCGCACGTGCTTCTTGCGTCGGTGACGTTGGTTCATTGTGGGTATCCTGGAACCGGGTGACCTCCATCACATCACCTGAGGCCTGGAGGTTCTCGATGACCCACGCGACCCCCGTGTGCAAACCGGGGTTATCGGCACCCGGCTCCAAGCGAAAGAGTATCTCGGTCGTACTGGCGATCCATACTTCTTGCCCGAACTCCTCGAGGTTGGCATCAGTGCCCGAGCGTTTCTGGGTATGGATGAAGGCGCGTGAGGTATCAGTGAGCGAAATCGGCTCGGGCTCATCGACGATATCCGATACGTACGCGTGCTCGATGCGCTGTACACTCCAGTTCGATCCACGAAACTCAACGACCGCAACTGAAACGGCCGCTGTGTCGCCGCCCGTGAGATCGCGCACCAGCGTTGCTTGGTCCGTTGAGGAAGAGTAGCTCGCGGTGGTCTGCGTGGTGTTGTACGCCGTTCCGGTATCATCCCCTGCTGCTGCCGTGATGAAGACAGCTACGTTGTCCTTGTTCGTGATGCTGGTAAGGGGCGGGGTCGAGGTCGAGGTTTGCACTGAGTTCATGGTCATCGGTGCCGCGTAGTGGACCACTATCTCGTTGTCACCCCCCGTGGGACCGATGTACTCGATGATCTCCCACGCGAGGTAGGTATCATCCACCGTCCCGAATCGCGCGAACTCGATCCCCGAGGCGAAGTCATTTGGGTTGGTAATGTAGACCGTCACATCATCCACGTTCTGGTTCCCCGTCCCGCCCGTCGAGAGACCTGCGCCGGTCTCGTGGGTGACGGTGAGGCGTACGTAGGCGCGCGATGGTGTGCGCGGTACGACGTAGTCGACCCCGGCCACGAGCTGCTTCGTCGTACTCCCCACATCGATCGTGGTGGTGCCGCGCTGCACGAAGAAGTCTTGGTTAGGCCGAATGGACCCTTGTGCGTACGTGCTATATCCCTCAAGTGGCGAGCCGGCGTCCGTCAGGCGGAAGCAGTAGTCGGTGTCGAGGTCTGCCTGCGAGGTCGCCTCGATCGAGTACTCAAGCTCAACGAACTCACCCGGCGAGAGTGTGAGGGCTCCCGTCTCGCTCGTTGACTCACGCACACCTCCGTTGCTCACCTCGAAGTCACCTGAGGGTGGATTGGTGAGTCCGCCGTCCGCCTCGGGGATGTCGGTCGTGTTCGTTGCCTCAACGATATTGTCGGAGAGCGCCATGTCCCAGTCCCCGCCGGTGTCACCGACATCACTCCACCCCGAGGCCGCTCCACAGCTTCCCGGATTCTCCGCGTACTCGAGCCGCAGCTGCTTGGGGGCTGACGTGGCAAGCCCGGTGTTGTGTACCCCCACCCGCAGACGGTGCGGCTCGGCGCGCACGACGTTGGTGAAGGGCGTGTCTTCGACCCCACCGGTCATCGACGTCGCTCCGGTCTCATTCCCGTCGTCATTGCGCCAGTGGAAACCGAACTGGTCAAGCGTCTCGCCCTGGATCGTGGTCGCGCCGGGTATCTCGACCGCAACGTTCGGAGCGACCGCGGCACCTCCAGCGTCAACGTCGGTCTGCGGATTCGTGATCTCAAGCTCGATGGTCTCACCGTTACTCGCCAAGGTGGTGATGTCCATGACCGGGTAGAGACAGATGGCCTGCGTCGAGGATGCTTCGAGCGAATCCGTGAAGGTCGACACGCCGTTCGGGCCAGAGAAGCCGTTGCCGTCGGTCGCGCCGAACTGCGCTTCGCCCCCACCAAAGCTCTCGCCGGTGCAGTCGTGGGGTGCAGTGGTATCGAGGTCGTAGTACAGCTCGATGTTCTCCAAACCCGTCGAACCATCGACCGTCCCCGCCTCAGCAAGCGTGATCTCGGTGATGAGATGGCTGTCACCCGGGGTGGTATCGGTGATGACGAACCCACCGCCTAGGTAGTTCCCGCTCATGCTCTTGTCGAGCGCAGCCACCTGCGTCCCCGTCGCACTAACCAGAAGGTCGGCGATGATGGTGACCTCGGGGTACGCGTCGTAGACATCAAGCGGCGTACCTCCGCGAGACGCACGGAAGCAGTAGGTCGTTCCCTCGATCGCGCTTGGGGTCGAGCGTAGCGAGAACTCGAATTCTGCTTGATCATTCGCAGCGAGCGCGAGTGAGCCGGTCTGCGAGGTCTCGTCACGCACGCCGCCGTTCGCCACCAGGAAGGTTCGGCCATCATCGGAGACGCCGCCAGTCGACGTGCCGATGTTGGTGGTGTTGGTGCCTTCGGTGAGATTGGTGCTCGTCGCGATGTCCCAGTCGCCGCCGACCGCGCCCACGTCGACCCATCCGATCGATGTTGAGCAGAGGCCGGTATTTGCCGCGTACTCGATGCGGTACGTCGAGGCAGGCGCGGCCGCGCCACCGGTGTTACCGATCCCCAAGCGCAGTCGCCGCGCACTTCCCTTGGCCAGGGTTGTAAGGGGCGTGTCCTCGACCCCACCCGTGGCTGAAGAGGCGGTGGTCTCCGTGCCGTTGTCGAGCCGCCAGTGGTAGTGCGCCTGCCTGAGGACTGAGCGCGTGAGAGTGGTCACGCCATCGATAGCGACCGGATCGTCCGGATCGACCGCGCCCGCAAGTACACTAACCTCGGTCGAGGGATCGTCGATCGACAGCTCGATTGTTTGGCCATTGCTCGCATTCGACAGAACATCCACGACCACGTAGACACACATCGTCGAGGTAGTGCTGATGTTCACTGAACCGGTGAAGCTTGAAACACCATCAGGCCCCGAGAAGCCGTTGGTGTCGAGCGCGCCGAACTGACTGTCGAGCGCGCTGTAGCTCTCACTTGCGCAGTCGTACGGTGCCGAGGTATCGAGATCGTACCGCAACCGAATGTTGTCGAGTGCGTTCTGACCGTTGACCGTTCCTGACTCCGTGACCGTGATGCCCGTGATCGTCTCGGTGTCGCGACTTGCCGATAGGGCAAAGGCGCCGCCGACGTGGGTTTGGGTCGATGGAATGGTGATCGAGGTTGTCTGGGTGCCACGCGATCTCACGACGACATCTTCGGGAATGAGCGTGTCGAGTCGGACACCCTGTACCGCGTAGCGCTCTCCCACGAAGATGGAATTGGGGTCGTTATCCGATGAGAGGTTCGTATTCCTGAGCGAGACCGCGCTTCCCATCGTCAGGCCGTTGAGGAGGATACCGTGAGAAGCACCCGCGTCGTTGTCACCAAAGCCGCGTTTGTACTTTCCGAACGAGCCGTACTGGTAGGGCCCTCCATCAACATGCCACGCCCACGAAGGATACTGGCGCACGTTGTTCGTGGTACCGCCGTTGCCCCAGAACGAGCCCAAAAAGAGATAGTCGCCATCGCGCTCGATGGTGACGTTCTCACTATTGCTCGAGGTGCTGTGCGAGAAGGCTGTCGCGTCGACCTGCTGCTGCGTGTCCCAGGTGATGGGTTCGTTAACCGTGTCAGTGCGCAGTCCTCCGCCCGCTTCGTAGAGCTGCACGTACTCAGCGGTGTCGGGGAGTTTGGCGATCGAGATCGCTGCCTGGTCTGCCACTGTTGTTATCGCGCCGCACGCCGCACTGCCACACCCCACCTCAAGCGTGACTACCTGCCCGCTTGAGGTAGCCTCAATGATGCCCACGTAGGTCGCTGCGTGATCCTGTGTGCTGTCGGTCCCGCGAATGTAAGCCGAGGTCCGCACGCCCGGCAGCTCTACCCCATCTAGAGCGAGTCGCATGTTGTAGATGCGCCTACCCGTACCACTGTTGCGAAACATGACGTTTGCGGTGACGAGGTAGTGCCCGGGGTCGGTCAGGGTGATGGCACTCCCCGAGCGAGAGAAGCTTGCAGGATCAAGCTCATCATTCGTGGTCCATACGAGCGGGGTGAATGCCGTGGGAACCGTAAGCGAATCGGTCTTGCGAATGCGCGCGTAGTCCCACACCGTATCGAGTCGCAGAATGGTGAGTCCGGCCTCATTTGCGCGACGACGCACGGTAGCGGTGTTGGCATCTGTTCGCTGCGCCTGTATGGAGATGGTCTCATTAGCGCCGGTCGTCTCAATGATCGCGGAGGCAGAGACGAGACACTCGTCTGTACCGTCTGTGCGGCGAATGTAACAAGTGCCCCGCCCATAGGCGATGGGTGAGCCGTTCTGGAGAATGCGACCCTGTATCTCGCTTCGATTGCTCCCACCGGTCGACTCCACACCGAAGTTGTATAAGACAAGGTAGTGCCCCGGATCAGCGAGCGTCACCGTGTTGTTCGCACCATTGATGGAGAAGCCCGCACTCTCAGTGACCGGCGTATCGAAATCGAGAGTGACGTTGCTGGTCCCGATGGTCTCAAGGCCGGTCGCCTCGCGGTAGATGGCGTAGTCACCCACTGCAGCACGCCCCTCTCCACCCCACACGAAGAGGAGTGCTCCTACAGCAACGAGTGAAACAACGAGAAGACCCACGCCGCTACGGCGTGCTGCATGGGTTGCTTGGTATCTGCTTATGATCGCCCACGCCCTCCGCATATCTACCCCTCGTTAGGTTCCCCCTCTTCAAGCTTCGTACTGCTTGCGGTTCCGGGGAGCACGGCTGCACCGGTGTCATCGACCGGCGTGACCGGATCGGGCGCTGGCATGGGGATGGGGGTCAGCGGTATCTCTTCATCGTTCGCCACATCGTAGCCGATGGTCTCTATGGCACCATCCTCACTGCGGTTATCGATGAGGAGTGCGAAGCGAGGGTTCTCGTACTTCCCGTCCCCACGCTTCTTCACCAGGGAGAAGCGCTCGGTCTCTCGATCGTAGATCACCACGTGCCACCCATCGACCGTCTCGGCCTCCCACGTGATGTAGGTATCGAATATCTTCGGGAACATGTCGTGGCGTGAGTTCTCAGAGAGACGCGTGATGGTTGGTTCTTGTCGGTTGAGCTGCTCAGCCATGTAGATCTCCCAGTTGTTGTCGACCCACGCTTGCCACACGAGCGTGTCGCCGTAGAGGTAGGGGTTGCTGTTGTTGTACGTCGTGTCCGTGATCTGGCGAGTAGCACCGGTAGTGCGGTCGTAGAGCATGATCTGGAGCCGCTCGTTGATGAGTGCATGCCATGCGATGCGTAGGGTCGCGCTGTCCTGCATCGGCGCGAGGTCGTCGTAGTCGTTAAAGGTGAGTTGCACCGTCTTTCCCGATTCCAGCAAGAATATCTCCTTGTCGCCCTGGTGATCCTCACGAGCAGCGACGCGGGACGGGCCGAAATCCTCAGCGTCTGGCACACCCGCATCCCCTGCCTTGCTGCAGTAGAAGTTCCCATCCTCAAGGACCATACACTCATGCTCACCAATGGTGAAGCGATCATCCGCAATGATGAGCGCAGGTGTGGAAGAAGGTGTTGTGGTCGCAAGGGTCGAGGTGGCGAGCTCACTCGTTGAGCTCGCGCTGGAGCCACCAGTGGTGTCGACACTCTCAGGTTCAGCACCCCCTGAGGTATCTCCTGACTCTTCATTTGTACTTGAGGCTGTTTGGGACGCTTCCGTGGTGGAGCTGGAATCTGTCCCTCCTCCCGAGGACCCACCTCCTGTGTCCGCACCACCGTCTACGTCGTCGGTCGATCCACTTTCAAGCTCATCGCTCGAGGTCGTGCTCGTCGAAGTTGCTGTTGAGGTTGAAGTGGAGGTTGCGGCGGGAGCAGGCGGCTCTTCGAGCGCTTCATCATCAGCTACCTCAGTGGTGGTTGCGGCAGGCACTCCCGTTTCATCATCAGCGGTCTCGTTATTCTCAGAACTCGCTGACTCTTGAGACACGCTTTCGCCCGAAGCAGATCCATCTGCTTCGGTGTTCTCGTCTGTCAGAACATCGCTTGGATCGTCAAGAGTGGTCGATCCGTCGTCAGTTGAGGGTGGGGTTTCTTCACTCGTCTGCGTACTGTCCGGCAGGGATGCCTCCTGAGGCGGCTCTGGCTCTGCCTCATTCAGCTCCGGCTCAGGCGGATCGGGCTCATCCTGAGGCGGCACATCTTGGGATGCATCTGCCTCCTGTGGGCTTGCGACTACCCCTTCGGTGCTGTCGATGTCAGTAGCAAGCGCTACGTAGAGCGGCTGGAAGGTCAGGAACGCAATCAGCATGAACGCAAAGAACCGGCCACACAGTGAAGTGGTGGCTTCGAAAGGTTCAACATCCACACGCCCAGGCGCCTGCGTAGGCTGCCTGCGCTCGTGGCGCTGTGCGAGTAACGTGGGTGCTGTCGTGAGCCCTCTACCCTCACGCATGCTTCGTGCACCAACAACAACGGCAAACCCGTTACCTTGGTTGTTCTCTCGCCGAGGCATGTATGTGGTTGTCCGAACAGTGAAGAAACCCCAAAACGTTTCTAGCTGTTCCTCTTTATTTTACCACCCTATACCCTGCATATTCACAGTGTTTTCCACAAATACGAAGCACCGACGTGTGGCTTTAGCCATACACGTCGGTGCAAACGAAAGAGCGGCGGTAGAGGACCGCACCCGCCGCATCGACGATACTAACGTCGATATCGTAGGGTGCCAGCCCTCGGTGTGGGCACGTCACGACCGCAGGGGTGATGCAGCACCCCTCTGCCACAAACACGAGTGAGGTCCGCTGCGATATAGGTGGTTCACCCACTAATGTCACACACCCGACGCGCATTGGCCTCACTCCGGTATGAGCCCCATACGCATCGCGCACGCAAGCACACATGTGCCAAAAGCGATCACGCGGGACCTTCAAGTTCAGTGCATTCATCCTGCCCCGAATGAGTTCTTTTCGTCGCTGCTTCTCGTGGCGCTTCTCCTGCAGGCGTCGGGTCCTTAGTACCCTCTTACTGGCCTTACTAACCGTGGTATCGGGTGCCATGTCCATAGCATCACCTCCCCGTTTTACTGGGGATACTAGAACACAGTAAGAAAAAAAACGCAAGATCTACAGCACTCCTTCTATCGCCCGCGCGATGAAGAGCACGCCCGCCAAGAAGATGAGTCCGAGCATGAAAAAAGGCCACGAGTGCTCGATGGCCGCCCGCTCTTTCGTGAGGAGATGCGAGAACTCGACATGCTTTTTAGGTTCGCTCTTGGCTCCCGCTAGGCGTTCAGCGAAACGAGTGGTCATTGGGTGAATTATAGCCCAAGCAAGACCATATACACAGACGATTGTCCACATCAGAGTTGTCTTTCAGTAGAGCCGTCCTTTTCGCACCGCTCGAACAAGCGCCTCGAGTGGATTCTCGTTTTCTGCCTTTTTTGCTACTACACGACTCATCACATTTGCGGGTATGTAGAATCGTTCTGCGAGTGATGGATCTACTTCTATCTTTTTGAGCGCAGCAGTATCGAGGTATCGTTGCAACTCCACAACATCGCCGTCAAAGCGCTCATTCTCGTTCGTAGGGCCTGTTGGAGCTAGCTCAAAATTAGGCATGCGCGGTCTCGGTGATGTGATCTGCAGCGGCATTTTGGTTCTTCAATATCTCCGCGATCAGCGTCGTATCACCCGTTCTCTTGTACTGGTATTTCAGTGCCAGGTCGCGGACCAGGTACTCAGCTATGGTCGGATCGTCCGCAAGCGCATCAACAATGGTCGAGATGTCCTCAGTGGGCCGCGCGATGAGGATCTCTGCGAATCGGGTCCGCACTTCCTCAGGCAATCCAGACTCCGCGAGGAGCGCTCGCAAGCGCTGAGCAAGTTCTTCATGTGATACCACCGGCATGACTCCCTTTTACATGCGCCAGAGCGCTCTGACAAGTCGCCAACCGTACTTGACCACAAGTAGCCCGATGAGCAAGTAGACCGCCAAGAGCAGTCCCCACAGTACGAACGTCACGAGACCGAGCGTAAATGCTTGCAAGAGGTCGTTGACGTCAGTCGCAAACTCTTGGAGTGCACGCTTCCACGAGTCGCCGAGTGATTCGAAGTCGATGAACGTGAACTCGGTGACGCGCACCGTGAAGAACGAGTACGCAAGACGGTCGAGCCGCTCTGCTTTTGCGCGATTGAGCTGATCGAGTTGGTTTCGCACACTCTCACGCTCGCGTCGCAGTTGCGAAATGAGATCGAGCTTGGCTTTGATGGCGACCGCAAGACTCTCGCTGTCCCCTTCGCGGGTCGCGAGTGCTGACAGCTCATCGTACGCATCCTGCGCGTCAGCGAGTGTCTCCTCGATCGCCACCAACGATGAGGTGAGGATGTCGATGCGACTCATGAAATCATCCAACTGCCGCTTGATGGTCTCGGTCGATTGTGAGAGCTCCTTGGGATCGAGCTCTTCGAGTGTCGCGAGAACCTCGTCGGTGCGATCACTCTCTACCTTGAAGCGATAGTAGCAGGAGTGCTCGCCGGCGTTAGCAGATTCAAATATGACGTGAGGGAGCGGTTTGAGCGACTCGATACGTTCGCAAGTCGCCGACAGCGTGCGGGCCTCGTAGTGCACGTGGTACTCTCGCACTTCGTACGCTTCTGCATCATCACCGGTCGAGTACTCCTCTTCGTAGGGCGGCCGTGGCTCAGGTGATGGAGCGATGTTGCGGGTGCCCAACGTCGGCGCATAACCTGCAGCACCACCTGCGGCATACCCGCCACCATACCCCATTTCATTGGAAACAGATTCCGGATACGAGTATGATTTTGAGGTCAGTCCGGTCGACGTCGACAGAAGTGAAGCGAGGAGGCTGTAAACAACGAACAGTGCCACAAGTCCTATCACGGCGAGTGCTGCGATGCGCCAGGGGTGGAGGGTCTTGAGTTTGTCAAACAGATTCTTCGTGCCCCCGTCACTATCAATGTGCTGGTCCCCGTCCATACGTGAGTACATGAAATGGTAATACCCCTATCGTACGACCGCGCTTCCCGAAAGGGGAGCGCGGTTATACACAGAAACACAATAGTGGCGTCTAGATACGTTGTGCAGTGACGATCGTGTTGTGCGTGAAGCGGTTCGCGAGCGGAAGGTAGCTTCCTGAGCAGGTCACGAGTCGAAGTAGTGACTCGTCGGTATCTCCGTACACAAGCGCAGTAGGGAATGCATCTTGCGGGTACTCAGCAACCGAGACGACACTAAAAACGTGCATCGTGCCGTCAGTGAACGCAACCGTGAGCTCCTCTCCTTCCTCCAGAGCACGTATCGCACGAAACACCCCCGGACCGGTCCACGATGAGCGGTGACCAAGAAGCACCGCGCTCCCCCGCTCACCGGGTCGGGCGCCCAACTCGTACCAGCCGACCTCAGCCACTCGCTCAGGGACCTCCACAGTACCGTCTTCGTTCAGGCCGACCGGAATGATCGGCGCCGAGAGGTTGAGGGATGGGATCGTAATGTGTGACGGCGATGCGTTCACTACGGGCGTTGGCTGAACGAGAGCAGGTGTAGTGACGGCCGGTGCGGCACCTCCTCCGAGCAAGGAAGAGTTCCCAAGTACGCTTGCCAAAGGTAGGAACACGCCCGCAAGAAGCATCACGCTTGTTACGCGCTCGCGTCGTCGCTTATCCTCGTGAGCCGTGTGTGGGTGCATAGTAGGAACGCCAGAGTGTGAGGGTACTGCCCACAAGCGTGAAGAGGATGAGGAGAGACGCCAGCACGCCTGCAAGGTCAGGTCGCATACCAGTATCGGGTGCGCCTACAGGCATTGTTGGGGCTGCGACCAATGCACTCGCTACCGAAACATCAGGATCAGTAGGGTCGGCTTCGATCATACCTCCTGCACCACCCGATGCGTCCGTCGAGGTACCGCTCACAGCGTCAGAGCTCGTACTGCTACCGCTTCCCGGGGTCGTATCTTCGCTCGAGCCGCCACAGTTGAGGCAGCCGCCACGACCACCTGAGATGGGCTTCGACGCACCTGCAGAGTCGTTGTCGTTGTCATTCGCACCATCATCCGAGCCGCCTCCATCATCACCACCCGACTCGCCGTCGTCGTCGGGGTCATCGCTGCCCCCTGAATCATCGCCATCATCCCCCGTACTATCATCTCCTGCGTCATCGTCATCCCCATCGTCATCCCCGTTGCCGGGTGCGGCGTTGAAGGCGACACAGAAGTAGGTCGTGTCGTGCGCAGGGTCGCGGATGAGTTCGAGGTTGTCGTAGTGGTAGATGTCGTCCGCGCAGTAGAATTCCGCAGACACATCGTCGCTCGTCGTCTCCCCAGCAAACGGCACAAAGCCACTCTGGGACTGCACACGCACCAGAAGGTGATCGACATCTGTCACATCGACGGTTGCGTCTGCACTACCAGCGCCCCCGGTCGGGCCAAACGGATTCCAGCCCGCGCCCGCGCTCCCGATGATGGTATCTGACGGGTATGGCCAGAGCGGGTTTGCCCACTCGAAGTACCAGTCGGGTGCGAGGTCGCAGTGGGGGTAGTTCGCGGCCACGAATGCGGTCACGTCCTCAGGCTCAATGAGCCCGCCATGACCGTGATCGGCGCCATCGCCCCAATTGGGAAGATACGTCTCATCATCGCAAACAACCGACAGCGCGACGATGTTCGCAAAGCTGTAGCGCTCGCGTTCTTCGTGCGTACTCTCCTGTTGTTCGTCCTGCGTGCTGTGCGTCGTAGATGCGGTCGTCGTGCTTGTTTCGGTCGCGAATGCGGTCGGTGCACTCACCGCCACGAACACAACCATCAGCACACACGCCATACGTAGTGCATGTGTCATACGCGTCTCTGATTACCCCTCTAAATAACGCCTCGGCTGAGTGTGAGCGCTAAACTCCTTGACGAACGTCAAGAACTCTCGCCGTATAGGTGGGCGGACGCTAGCACAATTTAGCCCCGCTGTCACTGGTGACAGCGGGGCTAAATTGTTATGTTATTTCAGACCGATCTAGAGATCCAATCCCTTCAAATACTTCCGAAACTCCCCATTGAGGTCAGGGTGCTCGAGCGCAAATTCGACGACCGTTTTCATGTACTCCAATTTGTTCCCCGTATCGTAGTACACGCCGTTCTCGATAACGGCAGTGTAGATGTCGGTCCCACGCGAGCGCAATTCATCGATGGCCTCGGGCAGGTAGTACTCCCCTCCCGTTCCTGGCTTTTGCTCATCGAGGATGTCGAAGATGTCGGGCGTGAGGACGTAGCAACCATGGGTCGCGATGTTGCTCGGCGCCTCACCTGGCTCTGGCTTCTCTACGATCTTGTTGATCTTGTGGATGTTCCCCTCAACCGGTGAGACCTCCGCAATGCCGTAGCGAGAGAGATTCTCTTTCTCTTTGATCTCAATGCCGGAGATGACCGGGTTGCCGTACTTCTCGAACGCCTCGACACACTGCTTCACGCGCGGCTTTGTCTTGTCATGGATGAACTCATCGCCCCACACAACCACGAACGGCTCATCCCCAATGAGGTGGCGTGCATTTTTCACAGGCGTTGCGTTGCCGTACCCACCTTTTTGACGGATGTAGATGAAATTAGCCATTTGGGAGATGCGCTTGATCTCCTCGAGCAGTGGGCGCTTCTTTTCACCTGCAGCCTCCAGGAGCGTGGTGAGATCAATGGAAGGATTGTCGAAGTGATCCTCAATGGAGCGCTTGTGGTAGCCGGTCACGATGATGATGTCCTCAATGCCGCTTGCGACACACTCCTCGACGACGTACTGGATGACCGGCTTGTCGACGATAGGCAACATTTCCTTCGGCATGGCCTTCGTCTGCGGCAGGAAGCGTGTCCCGAGGCCAGCGGCTGGAATAATGGCTTTGCGTACTTTTTTTGGTGGGGTGGTTGCTGACATGCCCCGCATGATGGCATGCCGGGGGTGGATGGGTCAACTGCGTCATGGTGCATTTCGTTGTATGCTTACGACATTACCCAGTAGCTCACCCTCCATGGATGCATCCATTTTCAAGTCCTACGATGTACGCGGTATCTACCCCACAGAGCTTGATGAGGAGGCGGCATACGCGATAGGGCGAGCTGCCGCTGAGCACCTACAAGCACAGCGACTCGCGGTTGGGCGCGACATGCGCGCATCGAGTGAATCTCTCCACGAGGCCCTAGTGCGCGGCATCACGGATGCAGGTGCAACCGTGATCGACCTCGGGCTCATCATTACCCCGATGATGCTCTTTACGACCGCAACGGAAGCGGTCGATGGCGGCATCATGGTGACCGCATCACACAATCCGGGTGAATACAACGGGTTCAAGTTCTCTGGCAAAGACGCGAGGCCGATCGGCCTCACAACCGGCCTTGCACAGATACGCGACCGTGCGATGAAGAGCGTATGGAAGGAAGTCGCGAACAACGGTGGCGTTGCCGAGCTCGACATCAAAGGTCGATACCACGAGGCGACCCGCAGAACTGCACCGCCCTTTTCGGGCACCATGAACGTGATCATCGACTGCGGGAACGCCATGGGAGCACTCGAGGTACCGGTCTATCAGATGACGGAGGGTCTAGGTGTAGCAACGCTCTTTGAGGAGTTGGACGGCACGTTTCCCAACCACGAGGCAAACCCCCTTAAGAGCGAGACCCTCGACACGCTCTGCGAGAAGGTCGTCGCCCACAAGGCGGACCTTGGTATCGCCTACGACGGTGATGGGGACAGGGTTGGTTTCGTCGACGAGTTGGGACAACCCGTCCCCGGCGACATGATCCTCGCCCTCATTGCAAGAAAGCTGCTGGCAACGAACCCGGGCGCGACCATCCTCTACGACCTACGCGCTTCAAAGGCCGTCCCCGAGCTCATCACTGAGCTGGGCGGCACCGCGATCGAGTGCAAGGTCGGACACAGCAACATCAAGGCGCAGATGAAAGATACCGATGCTCTGTTTGCGGGTGAGGTCTCCATGCACTACTACTACCGTGACTTCACGAACGCCGAGAACGGCACGCTGACCGCGCTCGTCCTCCTCTCCATGATGGCCGAGAGCGGCACCCCGCTCTCGAAGCTGGTCGATGAGGTCAAACGCTACCATCACTCAAACGAGATCAACTTCACGGTGACCGATGTTGAGGGCCTGATGGCCGACCTCATGCTGCGCTACGCAGATGGTCGCGGATCAAAGCTCGATGGGCTCAAGGTCACCTACCCAGAGTGGTGGTTCTCCGTTCGCGCGAGCAACACCGAACCTGTCGTGCGGCTCAACTTGGAAGGCGACACGCTTGAGGTCCTCCGCGAGAAGTACGAGGAGCTCAAAGCGGTCATCGAGGCACACTAAGGACTGCTACCGATCCCTCATTCCACCTCACCTTCACCGCCTGGAGAACGAATACTCACCAGTTCCCCGAACTGGTGAGCCTCGCAGATTCGAACTGCGGACCTTCGCTAACAAGAGAGTTCGGCAGTGTCCCA
>CAYWKE010000002.1:0-32790 GCA_964459075.1 uncultured Candidatus Saccharibacteria bacterium
GCCCAGAGGATGAAGGAGGCAAGACCGATGACGAAAGTAATTAGTATGGGTCTCACAAACGCTATAAGTGCGAACGAACTATCAGGACCAAACCAGATAAATAAAATGGCAAGTCCTGCAGTTGTAAGCATGGCGGTCTTGAAGACCACAAGAGTGTATTTCTCGATCATACCCTCTTTTACTTGCATTATTGAGAAAAGTTACTTGTGCCGGGGGTGGGAAACGGTCACGTGTCACTACGTCTTCTGTTCGTCCTTCAGACTCCAGAATACTAAGTGCGTTCGACCCCGCCTTAGCCGTTTTCTCCTGCACCTTGCAGGTGCAGGATTCATTCGAGCTCCGCCGTTCAACTCCCACCTCGGCTACCAACGGCAGCACACCCAAAACTATCGTTTTGGGTGTGGCCGATTGGTGCCGGGGGTGGGAATTGAACCCACGACCTTAGGTTTATGAGTCCTACGCTCTAACCAACTGAGCTACCCCGGCGTATATATGTGAGTAGGAAAAAGCGGGCAAATGCCCGGCAGAAAAAAGCATACCACACAAGTTGTGAGGCGCAACGCTACTCCACCAAACTCACCTCCTTCAGCACGCGCTCCACGACGACCACATCCCCGGGGTAGCCGATGGGGTACCACTTGTTGAGTATCTCGACCGCAGCAGGTACATCCTGAGCCATCTGCTGCACCATGACCGGCAGGTACATTTCCCCCGTGCGTGGGTCGGGCTTCGTGTCGTAATTGAAGATGCGCGTATCCAGGACGAACGCCGCGGTCGAGACGACGTTCGTGGGTGGCTCGGCCGACTTTTCGAGGAAGTAGTTGAGGGTTCCGTCCTCCTTTTGAATGACCACGTCAAACTTCTCTGGCTCGTCACTCTCTGCAGCGATGACACACAGGTCGTGCTGGACGGATCGGTTGAGGCCATCCTTCC
This sequence comes from uncultured Candidatus Saccharibacteria bacterium, assembly GCA_964459075.1. GTDB lineage: Bacteria > Patescibacteriota > Minisyncoccia > Phycocordibacterales > UBA12088 > CAYWKE01. The sequence goes on from CAYWKE010000002.1 coordinate 934, forward strand.
CGTAGAGGTCGTCACCCATGAGGACCAGGAACTTGTCACGCAGTACACTGCGCGCGACCGCAAGGGCGTTGGCGGTCCCCGCGACCGGGTTCTCCTGCGTGACGTAGGTCACCGGACGTCCATAGAAGTTGTCACCGCAGTGCTCCTTCACCTGGTCGCCGCGGTAGCCGATGACCAGCACCAACTCGGTGACCGCATCAGGCAGTGCCTCGACGATGTAGTCCAGAATAGGTCGCTCGTTGATCTTCACCAAGCACTTTGGTCGGAAGTCGGTCAGAGGGCGCATACGCGTACCTTTCCCCGCTGCAAGTATGACGCACTGCATAGTGTTCACAGTGTAGCATTGCCTGCGCTCATCGGTGAACCCGCGCTACCCACACGTTCGGCTTCGTAGGAGGTGAGCAGTCGATCGTACACCCGCGCGAGGACCAACTCACTCCACGGCAACGTCACCAGCAGTCCAATACCAAACACCGCTGCACCGAGAAGATTGATGCACACGAGCGCGAGCACGAAGAGGAAGAGCTCACCCCGCACGCCCTCGGTGATCTTGGCACTCATCGAGAGAGCCTCGAAGGGCCCGAGACCCCTATCAACGATGAGGTGCCGGAAAAAGAGGTACTGCACCGACCAGATGATGCCGGGAATGATGAAGAGAAGGAAACCGATCAGCGTGACAAGCTGATAGAGCAGCGTCGCCACGATGTAGCTTCCGAGGTGTGGCGCGGGCGTGAGCAGCATCTCGTGGCGCACCCGCTGCCGACGTACGAGCCGTATCATGAGGTGCTTGAGCCCCATCCAGAGCAGCACTGAGAAGAGAAGCCCAGCAAGAAAGACCCCACTCCCGAGCATGAGCGACACCTCACGCGCGAGCACCGTCGCGATGAACTGATTTGCGAGCGCGAAGGCGATGAGGAAGACGTAGAGCCCAATCAGGAACGGAGCGTGGTCCCGAAACACTCCCCACCCGTAGCGTATGACCCGAGAAAAGTAGAAACGCGGCTGCATAGAACACTCACGCTCAAGTGTAGCACGAGCGGTGCGCTGCACTGACGTCCGAACGCAGGCATTTGTAGAAAACCCTCGAACATGGCATGATTGCGTTTCAATGGAGACGCAGAACATCCGCAACATCGCCATCATCGCCCACGTCGACCACGGGAAGACCACGCTCACCGACGCGCTCATGCGCCAAACGGGCGTCGCTGACGAATCGGTCACAATGGATAGCAACGCACTTGAGAGCGAGCGCGGCATCACCATCTATTCAAAGAATACTGCCGTCTTCTACAATGACACGAAGATAAACATCGTCGACACGCCAGGGCACGCCGACTTCGGGAGCGAGGTCGAACGTGTGCTGCGCTCGATCGACTCGGTCCTCCTCTTGGTCGACGCACAAGAGGGACCCATGCCCCAGACCCGCTTCGTCCTCAAGAAATCGCTCGCTCTCGGACTGCGCCCCATCCTCGTCATCAACAAGGTCGACAAGCCTGCCGCCGATCCCGACCGGGTGCACGATGCGGTCTTCGATCTCTTCGCCGAGCTCGGCGCCACCAACGAGCAGCTCGACTTCCCCACCATCTACGCGATCGGACGTGACGGCAAAGCGGCACTGGCGGTCGATGAGGTCCCGTCAGCGGACGGTCTCACCGCGCTCCTCGACCTCATTCTCGCGCACGTTCCCAAGGCCGAGGGTGACCCTGCAGCACCCCTCAAAGCACAAGCGTTCAACCTTGCCTACGACACCTACACCGGACGCCTTGCCATTGTGCGCGTCTACGACGGCACCCTGCGGGTCGGCGAGTCGGTCACGCTGCTGAAAGAAGGAGGCACCACAGCCACAGGGAAGGTCACCAAGCTTCACACCTTCCGCGGCGTCGAGCGCGTCGAAGCGGTGGCGGTGTGTGCGGGCGACATTGCGGTCGTCGCGGGCCTGCCCGATATCTTCATCGGCGACAGCATCGCGCACGAGGCAACCACTGAACCTCTTCCCCGCATCGCGGTCGATGAGCCCACCATCGAACTCCTCTTCCTGGTCAACTCCTCTCCGTTTGCAGGACGTGAGGGAAAGTTCGTCACCAGTAGGCAGATACGCGAGCGATTGGAGCGCGAACTCGAGGTGAACGTCGGCCTGCGCGTGGATTTTGAAAGCCAATCGGGTGACCGTTTCCTCGTGAAGGGGCGTGGCGAGTTGCATATCGCCATCCTCCTTGAAACGATGAGGCGTGAGGGATACGAGGCCATGGTCTCCCAGCCACACGTCATCTACCACGAGATCGACGGCGCTCGGCATGAGCCTTTTGAGGAGGTCACCATTGATGCGCCCGAGAACGCACAAGGGACGATCATCGAGAAATTGGGCAAGCGTGGCTGCCAGATGACAGAACTCGTTCTCGACGGTGGTCGTGTGCATCTCACCTTCGAGGGCCCGACGCGCGGCCTCTTTGGCTACCGCAGCGAGTTCGTCATCGACACCAAGGGTGAGGGCATCATCGCAACACGCGTCGTTGGCTACCGACCGTACGCAGGCCCCATCGAGCACCGCGAGGTCGGCTCGATGGTCTCACAGGAGACCGGCAAGGCCCTCGCCTTCGCGCTCCAGAACCTCCAGACTCGCGGTACACTCTACATTCCTGAGAACACCGAGGTGTACGAGGGTATGGTGATCGGCAACACGAGCAAGGGTGAGCAGATGACGGTAAATCCCATTAAGGGTAAGCAGCTCACCAACATGCGCGCCTCAGGCAAGGACGACGCGGTTGCCCTTACCCCGCCCTACCTGCTCACCATCGAGCGTGGGCTTGAACTGATGGCCGATGACGAGTATTTAGAAGTCACGCCGGAGAGTGTTCGACTTCGAAAAATTCATCTCACAGAGAGCGAGCGCTCACGTGCAAAGCGGCACGGAGCATAACGCACAGGCGCATTACTGCTAGTGCACCCACTCAGGCGTATACTCACTAGTGATGCTCGAGAACAGTGAACTGACGACCATGGTGAACGTGGTGCTGCGCACGACGATCATCTTTCTGTACGCACTCCTGCTGCTGCGCCTCTTGGGGAAACGGCGCCTCGCACACCTCACCTACCTCGACATCCTCCTCATCATCGCCTTCGGCTCCGCGGTGGGTGACGTGATGATCTATGACGACTCGACCGTACACCTTCTCACTTCAATGGTCGCCATCACGGTCGTCGCACTCATTGTGAAGATCCTGCAGGAGCTGACGAGCCACTGGGGTCGCGCCCAACACCTCCTTGAAGGCCAGGCGCGTCTTCTGGTCGACAACGGCAAGATACAGCGCGACATGCTCGAGCGCGAGGACATGAGCGAGGAGCACCTACGCTCACTCTTGCGCCAGCGCGGTCACCACTCAACGACCCACCTGAAGAAGGTCTTCATCGAGCCGGACGGGGAGCTTTCGATCATTCCGCGCTCTCATCGCTCGTAAGCTCACGCGCGAGGAAATCCATCGTGCGCTGCCAAGCAAGCTGGGCGGCCTCTTCGTTGTACGCGTCCTCGTTGTCCTCGTTGGCGAATGCGTGCCCGGCGTTGGGGTAGATGAAGACCGCGTGGTCGCCATTGAGCGTTGCGAGCTTTGCCTCGAACTGCTCGACATCATCGACCGCGATCGACGTGTCCTCCTCCCCGAAGTGGCCGAGGATGTCCGCGCGCATCATCGAAAGATCGTCCTCCATAGAGAAGCGACCGTAGTACATCACGCTCGCATCGATGTCCATGCCGTTTGCTGCCATCTGGTACGCCCAGCCGCCACCGAAGCACCAGCCGACCGAAGCCAGGGCCTCAGCATCGACCGAAGGGAGCGACGCAAGGTAGCTACGAGCAGAGGCGAGGTTCGCGAATGCTGCGTCGGTATTCTCCTGTACCGCCCCCGCAAGGGCACCCGCCTGCGCAGCACTCGTTGCCACCTCTCCGCCGTAGAGGTCGACCGCAAGTGCAATGTAGCCTTGCTCGGCGAAATCCTCGGCAAGGTCGCGGATGTTGTCGTTCAATCCCCACCACTCGTGAATGAGGATGACCCCCGGGTAGGTGCCCTCCTCCACAGGACGCGCGAGGTATCCCTCGCTCTCATCACTGTAGGCCACAGTGGCCGTTTCTATCTCGCCCACGGTAGGTTCTCCGAGCACATTCTCTGCGTCCGCACTCTCTTCCAGTACCGCAGCATCCTCCCCAGTAGAGTGTCCCCACCAGTCGGTGGTGAAGCTCCAGTAGACACCTCCCGCAATGAGGAGGATGAGTACGAGCATGAATGGTGTTCGCATGTATCAATGGTACCAGCTTCGCTCATCCACGTGAACCCATGCGCCCCAACAAGACCACCCCAAGGTAGACCGCCACTCCCAAAAAGACGTGCCAAAGGAAGTGGGTGCCGAACGGAATGAACCCGCAGGTCGCCAGATCGATCGTGCGGAAGCCCGCGGCGAGAAGTGCCGAGGCGATCATAAGGGAGGCAAGGTGTCCAGCGTGCCGATCCCTGCGGTACGTGAAGGCGATGAGTCCAAAGCTGACGAGCGCCGTCCCTACGAAAAAGGCAAGCGGGGGGCCGTCTGGCACGAATGAGGGCTCGAGCCAGAAGAGTCCCACTACCAGCCCCGCGAGTGCCAGAGGTACCGCAACTGCAAGCCGGTACCCACCCAGCCGATGCGACCACAGGAACGTGAAGAGGAGAAAGTAGAACACTCCCGGGAACACGTCGAGGGCTAGGGTGAGTGGCGTGCGCAGCCCGTGCCAGAGTGCGCTGCCAATGCCGGTGAGAAAAGCCAGTGCGCCCAAGGTGTAGAGCTCCCACGAGCGCGAGCGAGTGCGCCACAGCCATACGACCGCCAAGAGCCCAAAGAGTGACGGCACCAGACTCGTCACCGTGTTGACAAACTCAAGCGGGAACACCTCTCCATCTAAGGACGTCTCGCAGTAGAGGGGTCCGACCTCGTGCATACACGGCTAGTCTAGCACGTAGACGTGTGGTGGATAATGCGAGCAGCTGTTTTGAACGTTCGTGCGGTACAATGATTCCATGTCCATAGTGCCCCCTACACGCGGCTTCTCCCTGATCGAGCTTTTGACGATCGTCGCGTTGCTCATCATCTTCGCGAGCGTGCTGTTCACCCGCTCGACGGTAGAGCGCGACGTTCCCCAGCTCAAACAAGTGAGCAACGACATCGTCTCGTTCGTGCGCAAGGCGCGTGTGAGCGCCCTCGCCGTTCGTGAGTATGAGGGTGTGTTCCCAAGCTACGGGGTCGCACTCACGAAACCCAACACACTCCAACTCTACATCGACTGCACGCCAGATGATTCAGGTGATGGCACTATCTCGTTCAACACACTCGACCAAGACGTCTTCAAACCCGATCCAAGCTCCTGCGGTGGTGATGAGATCGTCGAGGAATACACCCTACCCTTTGGCATGGTCATCTCTGACATCGAGGTGAGCTACCCAACCGGCTTGACCGGCTCCGGCGAGGCGACCGATGCTGTCGACGAGGTCTCCATTCTCTACCTGCGGCCAGAGCCCACTGTGTGGATCACGTTCGACCCTGGCACCGAGACGGTCATTGGCAATGGCACGGTCACGCTCACGCTAGCGACCCCTCGCGGCACGACCCGGCAGGTCAGCATCAATACCAACAACCTCGCTGCTGGCGAGTAACGCACGCTTTATGTTCACGTCCACTCAACACACCTCTTCCACGCGCGGTATATCGCTCGTCGAGCTCCTCATCGCCGCATCGCTGTTAACGATCGCGTTCGGCGCCTTCATCGGGCTCTTCCTGCGACAGTCGGAAGCGACCCGCACCGCACAGCTTGAGAGCGTGGCGGCAAAGATAGCCCTCAATGGCTACGAACTGGTCCGCAATAAACGCGACAATCACGCCCGCTGTGTTGAGCCCGGGATCACCGACTGCCCCTACATTGGTGACTGGCGGACCAACTTGACCCAAGGGAGCGGTATCCCTGCCGGTGGGCCCGTCACGTACGAGCTAGATGAGACTGCGGTGGACCTACTCCTCCCCAATGCGCAATTGGAACAGATATCAGGAACTCCGTCGACCCTCTGTGTCGCTCAAGGTGACCCGCGGTTCGTGGGACGCTTCCGACCGTGCGAACCAGGTGATACCGCGCTTCGGGGCAACTTTACCCGCACAGTCACACTGACTGAGGTACGGCCAGACATCATGCAAGTGGATATAAGGGTCACCTGGCAGGGTGGCAGGACGTTTGAGGTCAGCGGGCTTCTTGCCTACGATCAGACGTAGCGATCACTGCTCAGCAGCAATCTGCCGAGCGAACAGAGACACCTCAGCAGCAACGTGGATAAATCTCCTGTTTAAAACTGGCGGTGGCCTGTACCATTGTAGGTACGTGTATCATTATCAATCGATCCCTCACTATCGCACCAGTCACTAATATGCATAAGACATCTCGCCGCAGCGCGCACCACCGTGGATTTACCCTGGTCGAGTTACTCGTGGCAACCAGTATCTTCTCCATCGTGGTTGTAGTGCTCTTCTCAGCATTCACCAACGTGTATCGCTCTTCTGAGCAGCTCTCAGATAGCCAACAGCTCTTCGACGAATTTCGCACGTTCACCGATACGCTCGAGCGAGAGATGAGCGTGGGGAACGATTTTCGTGTGCTAGGGTGCAGCGGCTCGGGCGAGGATCAAACCTGCACCGATATCGTATTCTTCACGGAAGGGCGTACCGGTATGATGCGACGCGGTGTCCACTACCGCTGGGACCCAACCACGCAGGTGCTTTCGCGCGCCGAGGAACGTGACCTCAATGCGTGCCAAACGGTCCCCTTCCCTGTGGACTCGACCTGCTTCATTCCGGTTCACTCGGAGCGTATCAACATAGACACCGTGAACTTTGCTGTCGACAACAGCTACGTGGAGGAGGAGGCGGAGGGAAATACGATCCCATCTCGCACGAAAGCGCTCATCTCGGTCGCTATTGGTGGGGACATCACGAGCCCCGGAGGTGACGAGCGAGCACTCGAGTTCTCCTCGACCATCAGCCCGCGTAGGCCGTTCGATCCAGGAAACATCTCGCCGTTCGACTCAGAAGGACCGATCATCGAACTGACGCCCACAGTACCCGTTCTTGAGGTCCAAGGTGGTGTCCTCTACGCACTCATCGAAGGACGTGTGCTCGACAATACAGAGCTAGGCGTTGAGTCGCTGAGCTACAGCAATCCTGCTCTCGTGATCGCAGGCAATCCCTACCCTTCTCAGGCGGTCAATGCACCGAGCACGGGAATTGTGACCGCATCCGATACTGCACCCGATCCGCGCCTCGGTGCCGTCAGCCAAGTCCCCGACAGCGGTGACGCCTACACAGACTACTACCAGCGACAGATCATTGGGCTGCGAGTACCCCTTCACCCACGTGTTGCGAATACCGTCACCCTGATAGCCACAGATCACAACGGTCTCGTATCGACGATAGTTATCCCTTTTGCGGCGGATGAGGCACAAGACCCCAGCAACCCAGACTTTGTTCAGGAACCAAATGACGCCCAGTGGACCCCAAGTGAAGGAGGAGGAATTGACGTCATAGACGTGGGCAATGGTGCCGGTTTCCGTGCAAAATGCGCCACGTACTGGGGTGGCGGGAGAAACACCGCTCAACTGCTTACCTACGCGGCACCAGGTGGAGGTGTATCAGCTGCTCAACTTGAGCAAATGGCCCTCGATGCGTGGCCAAATTTCAGGGCTTGGGGGTGTCTTGGCGCCGATTGTGATCCTGTAGCAGACGCAGTGTCAGGTTTTCCGTTTGAAAAGACAAATGGCGTCGTCGCACCTATGCCCCGTGGCGTGCTGACCGCTGGTGAGACTATGTGTTTCCAGTTCCGACACTTCGATGACCGGGTCGATTCTGACAGGAACGGCACCATAACTGAGAGTGACTGGGTTTACGGAGCCCTTTCTCCTCGCCGTTGCATCAATGTGCCAGACGACTACGGACAATCCTGTACGCCAGGAGGTGGAGGAGGTGGAGGAGGTGGAGGAGGTGGAGGAGGTGGAGGAGGTGGAGAAAGCAGCGATCTTTCGATCTCATTCGGAACCGGAAGCGGTATCGGCATCTACAATTTCAACGTTTCGGGCCAATCGAGTAACCCCGTAAGTAGGACTCGCACATTCTCCGCAACCCTGGGTGGTTCAATACCATCGGCGAGTTTCAGCGTGACCGGCGGGCCGTCAGGCATGACCTCCTCCTTCTCACCGGGGTACGTCAGCTCATCACGAGGTGTTGATCTCACGCTGCGCATTCCGGATAACACAAGCCCTGGACTCTATAGTGCCACCCTAAACGCAAACGGTGGTGGACAAACAGCAAACGCTGGTATTGACATCCGCGTGTTCGGTCCTGGTGAATCGTCTCTAGATTAGATCGAGGCTGTATGGAGGAAGATCGTGGCTACATACTAGCATTCACAGTCATCATCATTGGCGGTCTGTTGACGCTCTCTGTTGCTTCGACACGCACCACCCTCAATGAACTCAGTGTATCTGAGGACTCCCTGGCGGCAGTGCGTGCGCTCGTCGCTGCGGAATCGGGTGTCGAATGCGCCCTTCTCTTCGCATCGCAGACAGTGGGGGGCGAATCATACGACGGCTCGTTTCGTTTAGACGAACCGGGGGTGACCGTGAGCTGCCCAACACTTGGCAGCAATCCCTCTGACAACAGATTTGATGTGGGGTCTCCCGTTGCGATTGAGCCCCCACGGTGTATTCCGACCGCCATCGGTGATACCTATGCGTACCCCGAGTTTACTATCGAGCTCGACGATGGTTCGTGTGCCAACGTAACGGTGAATGCGCGCCTTGACCCCATCTTTGAGGACGTCTGTCGCTTCAATATCGCTTCTCGCGGCGTTGACGATTGTGCAAACCCGACCGTGCAGCGCGGTAGAGTTGATGATATCGTATCGACCTCGTAGTCTACGACCTGTCAGGAGCCAGGACACAACCCTCCCGGCTGGTTGCTCTGTGTGCGCACCCCATCGAACCCATCACTATCGATGCAGTAAAAATCGCCTTGATTGAGGGGGACGAGCACGCTGTAGTTTGCTCCTCCTCCGGTCACCCTACAACTTGGTGATCCTTGCGTCGCCAGCTCATCGAGGCGAGCAAGGTCTGCATGAAAGCGGTCATTGTCAGTATTGTGCGCATCGGTGCACAGGTGCTGATAGTCACCGTTCCCACTGGCACTGCGCTTGTACAGCTCTGCATCGATTCGGAGCGCATCCATGGTCGAGAAGATGGCGTCGTCTTTTCCCCGCTCACGCATGCCGAGCATACTGGGAAATACCAACGACGCGAGGACGCCGATGATGGCGATGATGATCAGCAGTTCTATGAGCGTAAAACCGTGTGTTCGCATGGATGTGTGAACGCTACAGCTCGTCTTGTGCCTCATCGATGAGCTCAAATGCTTCCTCAACCAACTCCTCGACCTCGTCGTAGTCCTCATCCTCAAGCTGCTCCTCAGCCTCGTCGAGAAGATCATCTGCTTCAATGAGGAGATTCTCGGCATCTCCCGTTGGCTCATTGTCCTCGATGGCCTCCTCAAGGTCGTCCCATGCATCATCCAGCTCGTCACGTGCATCCTCAATGTCACGCTCCGCATCCTTATAGTCGTCGTCCTCTTCGTTCTCATCGCTTCCGATAGCGTCGATCGCGTCTTCGATCAACTCCTCCACCTCATCCAGTACGTCGAGGGCTTCGCCGTACTCATCATCATCGAGCAATTCGTCTGCCTCATCGAGGAGGTCGTCTGCATCCTCGAGGTAGCGCTCGGAAAGACCCACCTCGTCCCCATCATCGTCTGCTTCTTCGATGCGCTCCCACGCGTCAGCCAGTTCTTCCTCGAGTTCGTCATACTGCTCCTCTGCCTCGGTCTCAGGATCATCACCCCCGGCATCCTCCAGCGCATCGTGTGCGTTGTCGTAGGCATCATCCGCAAGGTCGAGCGCTTCCTCAAGATCACCGGTAAGGAACGCACCAATGGCATCGAACAGGTCGTCCCGTGCATCTTCGTAGTTCCCCTTTGCCTCGATCATCTTCTCACCCGAGACATCCTCATCCTCGATCTGGTCTACGGCATCCTCGATGGCTCGTACGGCTGCAAGCAAGAGATCACGCACCTCGCGCTCGCGTGCGGATGGAAGCGGCGCTGTGATCTGCTCGTCAGCTTCATCCGTGTCATCCCCGTCGAGCATTGAGCGCATCAGTGCAGCCACCTCGGGCGAGAGACCTAGTGCATCGATAGCATCATCTTCATCGGAGCTGCTCTCCCCTAAGGTCGGCAGGCCAGCAAGGCCTCCTGGGAGTGGTGGCACTGTAGGACTCGTGTCTGTCGTATCTGTCTCAGTGAGCGCCTCTTCTATGGTCGACACTCCCAGATTGACGAGGGTGCGGTATTTCTCACGAGAGAGGGGGCCGAAGTAGCCAGATGCAGGATAGACGTTGTTCGCTTCTTGCCACGCAACGACTGCATCCTCGGTCGCATCTCGAAAGAGTGTAGTCTCGCCAGCCGGTGCGCCTGGCCCCGTGACCGCAACCGTAAACCCCGCGTCGTTGAGGTAGCGCTGCAGGCAGCGCACATCCTCACCGTCAATGCCATACTCGAGGTCACGAGAGAAATCGCACTCGACGAGCGCGTGCGTGGTGGAGGTCAGTGCAAACAAAAGTGCTGCCGCAAGCGCGAGCGTACTGAGAGATGAACGTAGATGGGTAACGATCATGGTGAGATGGTTAGACTGATAGTCTACCCATTGTACCACCTACCCGAATGCCATAAAACTCAGTGTGTGCCACGACCGTGAATGCCTCTCACCTGCTCAGAACGAGGAGACCTCGTCGCTTTGGAGGAACGCCTCCTCTTCAGGGGTTGAGGGACGACCGAGTATGGCGTTGCGGTGAGGGTAGCGACCGAAGCGGTCGATGATGTGCTTGTGGAGCAGTTCATACTTCAGGTTCTCGTCGTTGCCGAGCGCGCTGAAGAGCCGGAGCGCCTCCTCATGGACTACGGGAGACTCACTGTGCATGTAGGGCATGTAGAGGAACGAGCGCTGACGCTCGGGAAGCTGTTGGTCGAACCCCCGCTCGATCGCGGCTTGTGCGTACCTCAAGGCGGCATCGTCACACGCGAACGCCTCTGGTGTGTCGCGGAACATGTTGCGGGAGAACTGGTCGAGAGTGAGCACGAGCGCGAGTGCCCCCTCGGGCGTATCTACCCATTCGTCATACTCGCCTGCAGCGACGTGTGCATGGAGTTCTTTGAAACGCTCGGTGATGGTGCGGTCGAGCTCGGGGTCTTTGGTGAACCACTGCTGCGGGGTGAGCTCGTCGAACCAGAAGGTGAGGATGGTGTGTGGGGTCATATTGTAAGGGTACCACGGCGAGAAGCCGTACACATCATTCAATATTGAGTTTGCATTTGCTTTCGATATATCGAAATAAGTGCACTGGGGGGGGTGGGAGTGGAAATGTGTGTACGCTCAGCGGGTGAGACAAGGGGGCAGGAATTGGTCACGGATCACTAAGTATTTTGGTTCGTTCCTCACAAAATACTAAGTGTCCTCGACCCCAGCTCGCCATCGCTTCGCGATATGGCTGCGCTTTGCAATTCCTGACGAACGTGGCGCAGGCCTCGTTCTCCCCCGCAACACGTAACGCAAAACGGCGTCTTAGCGGTCGCCGTTTTGCTAACGTGTTGCGGGGGCAGGACTTGCACCTGCGACCTCCAGGTTATGAGCCTGGCGAGCTACTGCTGCTCCACCCCGCTATCGAGTGAGCCACATGGGTGTGGCTCGAACGCTAGGTAATATACCACGCTCGGCGCGTATACGCAATCCTCGCTAGAGCACCAAGAACTCCTCGAAGACGTTTCGGTAGAGCCCTATGACGCGCAGCGCCTCGCGCTGGGTCAGAATGAAATCCGTACCTTCGTGCGCTATCTTGTTGCGCACCTTGTGTGCCTCCCACGCGTCATCAAGCGTTGCGAAATCACTCTTCTCGATACCCTTCAGCCGCTCGCCAAGGGTCTCTCCCGGGTAGCCCATACGCGTCACCATCTCATCGAGCATGATGTCCGCCTCGAGAATGGCCTGCCGCCACCCCGACGGATGCTCGCTCGTGACCAAACGCTCGATCTCCTCCCAGCGCGTATCACGCACTAAGGTCGGTTCATCCGGTAGCCCGCGCCAAATGGCGAGCATCTCTTCACGTCGCACCTTGGTGAGTCGCACGAGAATAATACCTATGATCGCGGCGAGCAGCGCTGAGAAGGTGAGCGATATCGCGGAGAACCAGAAGATGATACTCGAGACGACATCGCGAGCACCGGCAAAGCGGATCACATCGAGCGCGGTTTCTGGCAGCCACCCGATCTGACCATCCGCAAATTCAACACGCCAGAATCGCACACCTTCAAACCACGCAGGACCACCGATGAGATTCCCCACAATGCCTTTGCGCACGAAACCTGCGAGCGCTCCACCTGGATTCGTGAAGAGCTCGGTGTCGATGGCGCTCATGACGCGTGTCCCCAGCGGCGTTGACGATCCAAGACCCCCAAACCCAGGACGAACGCGTTCAAGGAAGCGGCCGGCGACCCATCCATCCGGATCATTCGCAAAGTCGATGCGATACCACTCCTCGCCCGCGACCGTCTGTGGTCCCAACTCAACCCGCCCATCAGCTCCACTTGGCTGCGACCCGAGCAACGTGCCCCCACCCGCTGCTTGGAATACGTCTGTTCCGAACGTCGTGGCGACCCGCGAACCAGCGGGGACATCACCGAACAACCGCGCCCGTTCATCCTGCGTGCGCAGGGCGCTTTCAGGTACCCACCCATCTGCTCCCGTTGTGTAGTCGACGTACCACCAGTTCTCACCATCAACGAGGACGGGGCCATCCGTGACGGTCCCGAACGCACCACGCTGCTGTACACCCACAACCTCACCATCACCCGGCACGCTCAAGACCTCGATCGGCCCCGCAACGGTGCGCACCGAGCTGCCCAGCGGCGTTGTGTCGGAGAGTGTACCAAGAGCGTAGCGACCAGTGCCGTACGGGTCCTCGGGATCGATACCAAACCGCTCCTCGAGTGTCGTGAGCAGGTTTTGTGCCAGCGCCCCCATGAGGAGGAGTGTGAATATGACGGCGAACGGGTCGGTCGTCCAATGATCTTTTGAGAGCACGCCACCTTCGGCCATGCTCCCTAGTATAACGCACTACCGCGCGCTCTTGCGTTCAAGATCGGCGCCAATGTGGAACAGCGTGTCCTCACGCAGGTGTGGTGCCACAAGCTGCAGACCAACGGGGAGTCGTTTCCCTTCCGCTTCGTGCACACCCATCGGCAGCGAAATGCCGGGAATACCTGCGATGTTGGCCGGCACGGTGAAGATGTCAGCGAGGTACATGGAAAGGGGGTCTGATATCTCACCGATCTTGAAAGCAGGAGTGGGTGCAGTTGGGGTCGCAATAGCATCGACGTGACCGAACGCATCTTGGTATTCCTTGGTTATGAGCTCGCGCACGTAGGTCGCTTTTCCATAGAACGCATCGTAGTACCCCGCCGAGAGCGCGTAGGTTCCCAGGAGGATGCGTCGCCGTGGCTCCGGCCCGAAGCCCTCACCACGCGTTCTCACATACTCGTCAATGAGGGTGTCGCCCGCAACCTTGCTTCCGTAGCGCAAGCCGTCGAAGCGCTCGAGGTTGGTCGACGCCTCGGCCGGCATGATGATGTAGTAGACCGCGAGCGCATGTTTGACCGAAGGCAGGTCAATATCAATGATCTCATACCCTTCCCCCGCCAGGGTCTCAAGCGACGCATCAAACGCGCGCTCTACACTCGCATCGATACCCTCAAGAGAAGCACGGGGCACGCCGATGAAGCGGGGCTTCTTCGCTCCCTCACGAGCCGCCGTTGCGTGTGCGTCGGGAATACTCGTACTGTCGTTCGTATCGTGTGCTCGAATGACCTCAAAAACGGTCTGGGTGTCGGCTAGTGATGTGGCAAGTGGTCCGATGACATCGAGTGAGGAGCCCATGGCGATGAGCCCGTAGCGCGACACACTTCCGTAGGTCGGTTTCAAACCAACAACGCCGCAAAAACTAGCAGGCTGTCGAATCGAGCCTCCGGTGTCTGAGCCGAGCGCAATAGGCACCATGCCCGAGGCGACGGCCGCAGCAGAGCCCCCTGAGGAGCCGCCAGGTACACGTGACGCGTCGTGGGGGTTCGTGGTCGTTTGGTAAGCGCTACTTTCAGTTGAGGAACCCATCGCAAATTCGTCGCAGTTCGTGCGACCCATCAAGACCGCACCCGCTTTCTTGAGTTTGGAAACGACCGTCGCATCATAGGTGGCACGGTATCCCTTGAGTATCTTTGAGGATGCGGTCACCTCGTGGCCGGAGACGAGAATGTTGTCTTTCAGTGCAATGGGGACACCGGTGAGCGGTGTTGCCTCGCCGCGCTCGCGCATCGAATCGGCATGCTTCGCCTGCTCTTCGATGTCGTCGTAGACCTCGAGGAACGCTTTGACCGTCTCGTCCTGCTTCTCAATGGTTGCTCGGCACGCAGCCGCGATCGCGCATGCGCTCTCCCCCTGCTCTAACCGCTTCTGTACCTCACCAATGGTCATACTAATCACTTTGAAGTATCTTCGTGACCTTGAGGTGGTCACCCTTGCGCGAGGATACCTGCTCAAGCAAACGCTCTGTGTTCGTACCTGCCGGCGTCGCCGTCTTGGCATCATCCTCTCGAAAGACGTTGTGAACGGGGCCGACCGAGGGAGCTCGCTCCTCACCCGCGACCGCGTCAAGCTCGGACACGTACGCGAGAATGGCGCTCATTTCCTTCTTGAGCTGCGGCACCTTCTCATCAGCAACCTCAATACGGGCGAGGGTTGCTAGTTTACGGATGTCAGCATCAGTTATCTCAGCCATGCGCGGAGTGTAGCATGAAGCTGGGCTGGCTTCTAGCCGGTAGCGAGGAGCTCTTGAAATGCACGCTCATCGAGGATGGACACCCCCAACGTCACGGCCGCCTCGTACTTGCTCCCCGGGTCACTCCCTGCAACGACGTGATCGGTCTTCTTCGAGACTGAAGAAGCGACCGTTCCACCCAGGCGTTTAATGGCCACCTTGGCCTCATCCCGGCTCATTGACGTGAGGGTGCCGGTCAGGACAAAGGTCGTACCAGAAAGCGGGCCTGCGCGTGCTCCAGAAACACCCTCCACGAGCGTGAGGTGTGTGCGCAGTCGTTCAATGTAGGCGCGTTCTTGCGACAGCGCGAAGTGTCCGACGACAGCGTGCGCTATCTCCGGCCCAATGCCGTGGATGGCTGTGAGCTCTTCTACGGAAGCGGCCATGAGCGCGTCCAGGGTGCCAAAGGAGTCAGCGAGCAGCTCCGCGGTCTCTTCACCCACCCCGTCAATTGAGAGCGCCATCAAAAAACGCGCAAGCGACACCTGCTGCTTCGCGTGCGCAATGCCAGTGAGCAGGTTCTCTATCGCTTTCTCCTTGAATCCAGGCAATCCTTGCAGGTCCCCCGCGGTGAGCGTAAACAGATCGTCGAGCGTCGCGACCCGTTCCTCGTGCACCAGAAGGTCAATGGTCTTTGGGCCAAGACCATCGATGTTAAGGACCGGCTTACTTGCGGCCCAACTGAGCTTGCGTAGGTTTTGCGCTTGTGAGGAGCGCTCAACACACCGCCACGCTGCCTCGCCCGGCACCCGCTCGATGGCGCCATCCCCGCCACACTCAGGTATTCGCTTCGGCCACCGAAACGGCTTCTCACGCCCCGTGCGCAGCTCCGTGAGGACCGAGACGATCTCAGGAATGACATCGCCTGCCTTCTGCAGCACGACCGTGTCCCCCACACGCACGTCGAGTCGCTTGATCTGATCCTCGTTGTGCAACGTGGCGCGTGATACGGTGGAGCCCGCGACCAAGGTCGGCACGAGGTGCGCGACCGGCGTCACCACCCCCGTGCGCCCTACCTGAAACACTATGTCCTCGACCACGCTCGTCACCTGCTCTGCGGGAAACTTGTACGCGACCGCAAACCGTGGCGCTTTAGCCGTGTAGCCGAGCGCCTCTTGGTAGCTCCTCTCATTCACCTTCACAACGACCCCATCTATATCGACCAGGAGTTTCTCGCGTCGCTTCTGGAGCTTGTGGTAGAAGTGCTCGATGTCCTCGATACGACCTGCAACGCACACGTCGGGGTTGGTCTTGAAACCCAGTCGGCGCAGGTACGCGAGCTCGGCCTCTTGCGTCTCCGGTAGCGCTGCACCCTCAAGCTGCTCAAGATCATAGATGAACGTGTCGAGGTTGCGAGAAGCAACGACGCGCGGGTCAAGCTGGCGAAGTGTTCCTGCCGCGGCGTTGCGCGGGTTTGCGAAGTGCGGCTCTCCCATCTTCACTTTTTCGGCATTGATACGCGCAAATTCTTTGCGTGAGAGCCACGCTTCGCCGCCCACGATGCAGTCGACCGGCTCATGCAGGGAAAGCGGGATGCTCCCAATGGTGCGCAAGTTCTGCGTGATATCCTCCCCTACCTCCCCGTCGCCTCGGGTCGCGCCGGTGACCAACTCACCACCGCGGTACGTCAACACGATCTTCAGTCCATCGATCTTGTGTTCAGCAACGTACGAGTAGGTGCCCGGGTCAAGGTCGCTCTCCTTAGTGAGACATCGCTTCACCCGCTCATCCCACGCCTCAAGCTCCTCACGCGTGAAGACGTTATCGAAGGACCACTGCGCTACCTCGTGGCGCACTTTCGTGAACTTCGCGAGCGGCACATCACCCACCCGCTGGGTCGGCGAGGTCGGGGTGCGCAACTCTGGGAACTGTGTCTCGAGCGCGTCCAGCTCGCTCAGCAGCGCATCGTACGCACTGTCCGCTATCTCCGGGTCGTCCAGCACATGGTAGCGATAACGGTGGTGTTCGATGACCTCCCGCAGGTTCTTTATTCGTTCCTTGGCTTTGGTTCGTGTCACGTCCCTAGTATGCCTCGTCAGAGAGTAAAGGGCCAGACGATGAGTGCCGTGAGCGCATCCACAGGGGTGAGGAATGAGAGCCCGGTGAACAAGACCAAGGCACCTCCCACAATGAGGAACGGGCCGAAGGCGACCTCGCTCCCTCCCCGTAAGCGCGCCTCAGGTGCGTGGCGTCGCAGACGCTCGAAAAACATGCGAAGCAAGACCACTACCGCGCCTATCCAAAATCCGAACACCACCGCAGACGCTCCTCCCATCGGCCCCAGAAGCCACCCGAGCACCCACGCGAGCTTCCCGTCCCCCAACCCGATGAGGTGGCCGCCCGAGAGGTCCCAGAGCACAAAAAAGGGCATCAGAAGCAGCGGGCCGGTCGCAACGTGCGCGAGCGTGGGCAGGGTGAGCGCGCCGCCCTCGATGAAGAGGAGTGCACCTGAGAGCGCTATGAGCGGGTAGACGAACGCGTTAGGGATATAGGTCGTTCGCAGGTCGTGAACGAAGATGAGAATGAGGAGTGCGGTTGCAGCAAGCCACAAGGCGAGCTCAAGGAGCGAAAGCAGTGAGAGCGCTGGCGCAAGCCACCAGGCGACCAGAGCGAAGGAGAGCGCGGTCGCGAGTTCCACAGCCGGGTACTGGAGGCTGAGGTCGACGCTGCACCACCGGCAGCGGCCGCGCTGGACTACATAGGAGAGTACGGGGATGAGTTCACGCGGCCCAAGTGCGCGTTCGCACGAGCGGCACACGGAGCGCCCCCACACCATCGTTTCGTCTTTCCCAAAGCGAAACAGGACGACGTTGAGGAAGCTACCGATGATGAGGCCAAGAAGGAGCGGGATGAGCATCGCTCCATGCTACCGCGAGTTATCTGCTTGAGCAACGAAAAAGCATCTCCAGGGAGATGCTTTTTCACTTCTTTGAAGCTATAGACTAGCAGTCTGCACCAGCGTAGGTCGCACCCGCTTCTGTGACTGTCGCCGTGCAGGTAATGTTTGTGTTCACAGGATCTGCTGTTACTGTAAACGTTCCGCTTCCTGCAACTCCACAGTCATTCGCTCCTAACGCTCCCCAGTTGGTCTGGGCTGAATCTGCAGGAACTGTAGGAGCACCAGTCTCGCACTGCAGAGTCATAGCTGCCACTGCACCTGCGGTCTCCGACTTGAAGGTCGCAAGCTGCGCGCGCTCACGTGCGCCCGAGAGCGAGGCGAGCACGACCGAGGCGAGGATACCGATGATCGCGATCACGACCAGGAGCTCGATTAGGGTAAAACCCTGAGTTCGTTTCATCATGATGAGTATTAATTATTAATTTGGTAATTACCTAAGGTCGGGGTTCAACACGCTCGACCTCGTTGCCTTAAGTATACGAGAGAGTTGCACTCACGTGTGACACGTGGTGTGGATAAACCACTTTGAGTCGGTCGCAGCATTTGTATGAAGTGAACGGGGTAGCGCGGGACACTTCTTCATACGCTCGAGCGGGAGCTGTATTCGACTTACAGTGAATACTTGCGAACCCGCACGCAACGACGACACTCGCACATCGTTCGCCCGATAACTACTGGATGGACATCGTCACGCTATAGATCGGCACGATGACCGACGCGAGCAAGCCGCCCACCCCAACACCAAGCACGATGATCATGATGGGCTCGATGAGGCCGATCATTGTATCGATGGCTTGCTCGACCTCACGCTGGTAGAACTTGCTCAAGGTCTTGAGAATGGCACCCAATTCACCCGTCTCCTCACCGACCTTGATCATCTGCACGAAAATGCCGGGCATCTCGGGATGCTTTCCCATCGCGGCTGAAACCGCCGCACCGTTGCGCACCTCGCTGATGGTGTCAGCGATGATCTCCTCGAAGATGGCGCTCCCCACGACCGATCCTGTTATCTCAAGCGTTCTGACCATCGAGATACCGCTCCCGAGCATGGTCGATACGTTGTCCGCGATGCGGGAGAGGTAGAGCTTGCGAAAGAGGGGACCGAAGACCGGCGCGGTGATCTTGAGGTGGTCAATGGTGTAGCGTCCCTGCTCGGTCTTGTTGTAGCGGTAGAGGAAGAATGCCCCGAGGCCGATGAGCGCGAAGATGACAAGGCCGAAGTTCTGCGCGAAGCTTGAGAGCGCGAGCGTGACCTGTGTGTAGGAGGGGATGTCCGCACCCGAGTCGACGAGGATGCCCGCGAGGTTGGGAATGACGTAGGCGAGCATCAGGTACATCACGATGAAAAAGACCAAGATGACGAACGCGGGGTAGATGAGCGCATTCTTCACCTTGCTCGTGACCTGGTACTGGCGGTCGAGGTAGTCGGCGAGGTAGAGAAAGGTCTCATCGAGCTTCCCCGTCTCCTCACCCGAGCGCACCATGTTGACGTAGAAATCTGAGAACGCTTTGGGGTGCTTGCTCATCGCCTTGGAGATGGAGGCCCCGCCCTGGAGGTCGTCCGCGATCTCGATCATCACCTTCTTGAGGCCAGCATTCTCAACCTCCTCACCCAAGAGCCGGAAAATGCGCAGTGCGGAGACCTGTGCCTCAAAGAGGGTCGCGATCTGGCGCGACATGATAACAACGTCCCGAGGCGGGATGCCGCGGAACGAACCGAGGTCCATCTGGAGGAATGGCTTCTCTTCTGATGAGGCGATCTTGGTGATGACGAACCCCCGGCTCTGCAGCGAGCTTATGGCGATGTCCTTGTTCGCCGCCTCAATGTCGCCCTCAAGCTCGTGACCTGAGCCATCGATGACCTTGTAGTGGAAGAGCATGACTCAAGTATACTAGGTGTCCGCCGAAATGTGGTCTCACGACTTGTGTACAAAACGATGCAGCACGTTCTCCACGATCACAGCAAGCGCTCCAGCTCACGTGGGTCCCCAGCCGAGCGGAACGCATTCTCGACCGTGATGTCCCCTCGGCGTACCAGCTCGGCAAGCGATTGGTGGATGGAGATCATACCCTCCTCAGAACCCGTCTCAATGACCGAGTTGATCTCGTGGCTGCGGCGCTCGCGAATGAGGTTCGCGACCGCTTTCGTATTGATGAGGAGCTCATACGCAGGCACGAGCCCACCAGCAACCCCCGGCACCAAGCGCTGTGAGAAGATACCGGTAAGCGACGCAGAGAGCTGCACGCGTATCTGGTCTTGCTGGGTCGAGGGAAAGGAGTCGATGATACGGTCGATGGTCTGCGCAGCGTTGTTGGTGTGCAAGGTCGAGAAAACGAGGTGACCGGTCTCTGCTGCGGTCACGCCCGAGGCAATGGTCTCCGTGCCGCGCATCTCCCCGACGAGAATGACGTTGACGTCCTGACGCAGCGCAGCGCGCAGGGCGCTCTTGAAGTCAGGGGTGTCAACCCTGGCCTCGCGCTGGATGATCATCGACTGCTTGGCTGTGTAGACGTACTCGACCGGATCTTCAATGGTGACGATGCGCTCAGAGCGACTCTGGTTGATGAGCTCGATGAGGGCAGCAAGCGTGGTCGATTTACCCTGTCCGACCGGTCCGACCACCAGAAAGAACCCTTGCCGGTGCTTCGTGAACTCCTCCAGAATGGGCGGGAGGCCCAGCTCGTCGAGATTGCGGATCTCGTTGGGAATGAGGCGCAGTGCGATCGAGATGCGACCACGCTCGAAGGCAGCGTTCCCACGGAAGCGGGCGGATTCGCCGTAACCGTACGAGAAGTCGACCTCTTGGTATTCGAAGAAGTGCTTGAGCTGCACATCAGAGAGGAGCGCGCGTAGGTACCCGGCGGTGTCCTTCTCGTTCAAGACCTCCGCCTCGGCAAGGGGTATGAGTGCGCCAGTGACACGAATAGTAGGACGGTACCCCACAGAGAGGTGGAGATCGGATGCCGCCTCAGCGATCGTGCGCTCAACGAGGGCGTGCAGGTTCTTCGTGTAGTCGCCCACATCCGCCAAGAGCTTTGCTGCTTCTTCGAGGTGAACATTCTCTCCCACCAGTGCTCCTTGTTCCATACGTGTGTTGGTGACCGATAATGACTACGAGGCGATGGCCTCTGCATACAGGCGAAGGCACTCACGAACGACCTCTGACGGTATCGCATTCGCTTTAATGATGTAGCCGTTCGCACCCAGACCCTTTGCTGCTTCGATATCAGTGTCCTGTCCTTGGTTGGAGAGCATAACGATCGCTGGTGGACGCTGCAGACCTTCCTCCTGGAGCGCCCTCAAGAATCCGATGCCGTCCATGCCTGGCATGACGATGTCTGAGATGAGGAGGTCAGGCACGCGTCCCTCTCTGATATGCGCGAGTGCTTCCTCTGCTTTCTTGAGTGCCTGCACCTCGACCCCCACCTCCTTGAACTTCAGGGCATACATGTCCAGCAAGAAGGCGTCGTCATCAACAAGCATGATGGAGGACGGGAGTGGTGTGTCGTCTGACATAGAAGATATTTCGTATCGTTAGTAACGGTTCGTATTATACCGCGATCTCTTGAACGGACGTACCCTCAGCTTGTTGATGACCTGCATCTTCTGTTTCTTCTTCCTGCAGCCCGATCCCTCCCCCGAGGGTGTTCACCTCTTCGAATGGGATCTCGCGATTGAAGGCCTTGATGATGCCGCTCTCACGCATCGTGAGGAACCCCTGCTTACGGGCCAAATCATACAGCTTGTTCTCGTCTGCGCCGTTGAGGATAGCGTCCTCGAACTCGCGGTCGATCGCCACCATCTCGTGGACCGCGGTACGCCCCCGTGTCCCGGTGGGACAGTCGCCGGTCGCTTGCATACCCCAAATGTACTCTTGGTCAAGCGGCAAGGTCTTCTTGTACTGCTCGGGGAGGTCGGCGAACTGCTCGTTGAGCATGTCGCTCACGGTACCCGTCACCGGTATTTTGCGCCCCGAATCAGGACACATCCGACGCACGAGTCGTTGGCCGACCAACAACTCAAGCGTAGGCGCGATGAGGTAGGGGTCGACCCCCATGTCAATGAGGCGCGGCACGGCGCCGAGTGCTGTATTGGTGTGCAAGGTCGAGAGAACAAGGTGACCGGTAAGTGCCGCCTGCACCGCAAGCTGCGCGGTCTCCTTGTCGCGGATCTCCCCGACCATGATCACGTCCGGGTCCTGACGCAAAATGGAGCGTAGCCCCGAGGCAAAGGTGTAGCCGATGTCGGCCCGCACCTGTGACTGGCTCACCCCCGGGATGTTGTACTCGACCGGATCCTCCAGCGAGAGTACGTTCTTCCCCTCCGTATCGACCTCAGCGAGCATCGAGTAGAGCGTGGTCGACTTACCCGAGCCGGTCGGCCCTGTCACCAGGATCATGCCGTAAGGTTTCTCAATCGCAGTACGCACGAGCGCCATGTGCTCATCGGCGAGTCCTAGCTTCTCGAGCTTGTTGATGCCGGTCTCACTGTCGAGGATACGCATCACGACCTTCTCTCCGTAGCGCGTTGGAAAGGTTGAGACGCGAAAATCCACCTTTCTACCATCGAGCGTTGCAGAGAAACGACCATCCTGCGGCTTGCGACGCTCATCGAGCTTCAAGGATGCGAGGATCTTGATGCGACTCACGACCGCACGATGTACCTGGGTCGGAAGTAGAATGGAGGTGTGAAGTACGCCATCGACCCTGAACCGTACACGCACTTTCTCCCCCGTGTTCTCGATGTGAATATCTGAGGCACGACCCTCGACCGCATTGCGGATCATGGTCGCAACGATCTTGGAAACCGGTGCATCCTCACGCGCGGTCACCGTAGGCGAAGGATCACTCGCTGCACTGTCACGCGGCGCCTCTGAGGCAACAAAGGCCGTACGGGGCGAGGAATTTAGATCGAGCGCAGTGCCTCCCGCATCATCCTCACTCTCAACCGAGGTGAGCGCTCGATTCACCTCTCCCCCCAACCCTTGGTACATGCCGAGGATACGCTCAAAGTCTTCCTGCGTGATGAGGTACGCCTTGAACGGCTTGTTGTTTTTCGCCGATATGAAGTTGAGCGCGTCAAGCGCTTCGATGTTGTCTGGATCGAGCATGCCAACGAGGAGCGCTCCATCCTCGACCCCCAGTGGCACGGCCTGGTAGTGTTTTGCGGATTCCTCAGGGATATAGGCCAAGACCTCGGGCCCTAACGTCGTTCCTTCTGCCAGCGCGTAGGAGGGTACGTTCGTGGACCGGCTGCGTGCGGAGAGCACGGATGCCGCATCGATACCCCGCTGAGCGAGTATCTCCTCTACGGGCACCTGCTTCTCATCAGCCTCGCGGACGATGGCGTCCACGTCAGCTTCAGCGAGGTATCCCTGTTCGACGAGTAGCGCGAGTATGTTCACAGGAGTCACACATAGTGGTTACCTTCACGGCAGTGGCGCAAAGGGCTGCTCACGGCCGAGCTCAGGATCGGGAATGTCTGGGTCGAATGGTTTCAGTGCTCGAAAATCAGAACGTTCGTAGAGCGCATCATCGAACGTGATGCGCTGCAGGCGTTCGCGGTCCCGCAGAACCTCTTTTTCGATGCGCTCGCCCTTCAACAGCTCTTCCGAGAGCTTGGTGTTGGCAAGGACAGACGCCGCACCCTCGATAGGCGCCCCGCGTGAGAGCAGGAGGAATGCACCGCCTACCAGGAGCCCGATGGCGAAGATGATGATGAGGATGTTGGTTGAGCCAGATTTCATGGTGTGGGCTATGGGTATCACGGTCGCAACCAGTAGGTGGCGATCTCAAGGTCAAAGGTGTAGTTCGGGTCAGTGGATGAGCGGTATACCTCGTCCGACGGTGGCGTCAGGGCCCAGTACTCCACGTCGACCAGGCGGACACTCTGTTCAAGGTCGCGCATGAACGCGAAGAGGTCTCCATAGCTTCCCGATATACGGAAGGCAAGTCGGGTGACCCCAACGTGGGTCGAGATCGGTGTCGAGCCACTTCCCTCGTTGACCAGTACATCAAAGATGGATACGTCGCGATCGGTCGCGATGTCCTCCAGGGTGAGGATGAGGCGGGTCGTGTCGATCACGTCAGGAAGCAGCTTCATGAGCTTCGCTCCCTGCTCAGGAACGTTGAGGACGGTCTCATAGGCGATACGACGGTTCTCAAGATCTTCCTGAAACGACCGCGCGTTCTCCCGCGCACGCGAGAGCTCAGCATCACGCACGCGCAGCTCTTGGATACGCGCGTAGGATGGATCAATGACCGCGAAGAAGAGGCCGACGGCGATACCAACGAGAACAAGTGAGATGATGGCGGCGTTTTGCATATACAGGTTATGGAATGAGGTCCTCGTTAGCTACCTCACCCTCGGCTCCGGGGGGTTCGGTTGTTGTCGTGGTCGTCCCCGTATCCACTTCGGGCACGAGCGAGGTCTCCTCACGCTCATCCTCAGATTGCACACCCTCACTCAGATCGTACGCGTCCAGGTTCGTGTTGAAGCGAAGTGGTTCTGGGCTCAGCTGTGAGCTCGCGAGAAAGGTGACAGCGGTCGTCTCTCCTGTTTGTTCATCCTTTTCAAGGAAGATCTCAGAGACCAGCAGCTCCTGTACCAACAGTTCAAGCACATCAGCCTGCTGTACGAGTGCTACCAGGTCCACGCCACGCCCGGCAAGGGTGAGTGAGAGCGCTCCAGAGTCACGTCGCTCGTAGTCAAGCGAGGTGAAGCGCATCCCCTCTTCCAGGGTTACCTCTTGCAGCAGACGCTCGAACACAGAGGGAGCAAGGTGCGCATCCAGGAGGGCCTCGCTGGCCTCAAGTCGGTTCGCGTAGCGCTGGAGTTCCTCAATGAGGTCAGAGTCGATCTGTGCCTGGATGGTTTCGAGATCCTCGACCTTACTTAGGATGCCTGCTGTGAGGACCTGCTCGTAGAGAAGGAACCCCCCCGCGCAGGCGAGCGCAACCACGAATACGATGCCACTCGCAAGGGGCAGCATGCTTCCCGAGCGACGGCGGGGCGTAGACGCACCCGTGCCCGACTGAGCAGTGAGGGATGCCTTGGGAATGAACGAGGATTTGAAGCGTGGCTCCATACGCTTGGTCTGTATGCATCAGTATACACGAGCATGGCGCGCATTCGCACAAGCTCGTTTGTGTATAACCGTACCAACCTACGCAAACATCTCAGGTGTCTATCCTTGCAGCTTGCGCAGCGCGAGGCCAACGGCGACCGCAAACTCAGGTCCCGCCTCCTGCAAGACCTCTTCGAGGAACGCGGGGGAGCGCGCTTTCTTGAACGGGTCGGCGAGAAACACCTCTCGCTCGAACTTCTTCTGCGCGAGCGGAAGCAGTCCCTTGAGAGTAGCCCCACCACCGGTCAAGACCACCTGACTGATGTTGGCGTGGTAGCGCCGCTGGTACGCGAGGATAGCTCGCTCCGCTTCAGCAAAGATGTACTCCATACCAGAGAGCGCTGCCTGCGCCAAGCGCGGACCGTGCTCTCCTGAGCCTTCAGCATTCAGGCCGAACTCCCGCTTCAGCTCCTCTGCGCGGGTGATAGGGATACCGGTCGATTTTGCGAATGCCAAGGTGATATCTTGCGCGCCTCGATTGATGACGTGGGTCGAGCGGACGATGCCCGCCTCAACAATGTAGATTTTGCTGCGCGCCGCGCCGATATCAACAACGACGACCGGTGCGACCCCGCGTCCCAAGATAGAGCGAATGCTTGAGAATATCTCTATCTCGAAGAAGGTCGGCTTGAGATCAGCTCCCCGGAGCACGGTCTCATACTTGCGTGAGATCTCATTGTGAATAGCGACCAGAAGGACGTGGATGGTGTCTGCATGCTCACCATCGGCAGCCGGCGCTCCTTCGCCACCTTCTTCCTTGGAGAGGTACTTGAGGTCTCCCTCCGGAACGACGAACCAATCCAGTTGCACCTCAGAAATGGGCACGGGGATATACTTGCGCGCCTCAAGTGGCAGCATCGATTTCAGGGTCTTGGAGTCGACCTTGGGCAGCTCGAGTAGGGTGATCAAACTTGAGGCGAACGGGATAGAGACGCCGCAGTCTTTGGTGGTGACGTTCGCCTCGCGCAAGATGTCGCGCAGCGCCTCAGAGAGCCGGTCGACATCGAGGTTGACCGCGCGACCGATCTCGATGTCTTGGTACGGCCCGAGCGACAATTCGCCGTACGTCTCTAAGACCGCCGCGCCGTCGTCGTTGCGCAACTGCACGACCTTGATCGCGGACGAGCCAATGTCGATACCTAACACACTCGAGCTACCCTGGTTACCGATGGCACCAATGGTCTCTTTGAGTGATGCGAAGCTTGTGGGAAGATTATCTAAGAAGCCCATGGATACGTGTCGTACTAGTATAGCACCCAACACCCATGCGAGAACACTCCAGCATCCTCACCACGTGCGTTCGTCGACTGACTTCGTTTCTCCTGCCGGGTCGATTCGCGCCCTACCCGTGGTTTCTCATCTCTGCTCACGATCTTGCTCCACGCATGTGCGATGTGCATCGTGCGGTCACCGCAACGACGCTGTTCTCGTACCGTGATCCCCTCGTGCGCGAGTTGGTGTGGGCGCTCAAGTTCCGAGCACGCACACACGCACTGCACCCGGTGGCGGCCCATTTCAACCTCCTCTCTGCTACTCTGCCCGAAAATGCGCTCCTCATTCCAGTACCCCTCTCCCCCGAGCGGCTCCGCGAGCGCGGATTCAACCAGAGCGAGCTGATCGCTGAGGCCATCGTTTCCGCAACACAGCGTGGTCGTGTGTGTGCCGACCTCCTCACCAAGATACGCACCACGCGTGATCAAGCGCACCTGCGTAAAGATGAGCGTGACGGAAACATCCGCGGAGTGTTCGCGCTTGCCCGTGCACTTCCTCAGGTGGATGTGCCGTACATCATCGTGGATGATGTGATGACGACCGGCGCGACCTTAGCTGAAGCAGTGCGGGTGCTGGGCGAGGCGGGAGCACGAGACGTGCGGTGTGTGGCGGTGGTGGGGTGAGAGGTGGGGGGGGATTCGACCAACGATCGCGGCTAGACTAGCTCGCTCGCGTTCTTGGTCGGCGACTCACATTGCTTCGCACTATGTTCCGTCGCTTCGAATCCCCACGAACGGTGCGCAGGCACCGTTCTCCGTCTCCGCGAACGAACAATGCGCCCCAGGGGGGGCGCTTGTTCGTACTCGCGGAGACGGAGGGATTCGGTCACGAGTCACTAACGATTTTCAGAGCGAAGCTCCTCAAATCGTAAGTGCTCTCGACCCCGCCTCGGCCGTTTTCTCCTGCACCTTGCAGGTGCAGGATTCATTCGGCCTGCGGCTTTCGAACCCCTCCGTCTCGCGCAACGGCGAACCACCGCCAAGGCATGCTTGGCGGTGGGCCGTTGCGGAGACGGAGGGATTCGAACCCTCGAGGGCTTTTAGACCCTGCCTCGTTAGCAGTGAGGTGCTTTCGACCACTCAGCCACGTCTCCACTCTCTTTCACAGTGAGGTTGAATCTCACACGGTGAGGCGCAGTATACCCTATCAACCGCTTACGTTCTAGGTTTCTTATTCGGGGTCTCGTCGCGAGGACAGGGCACCCTCGGTAGCGTGAATATCATGGTCGTACCCTTCCCTTCCTCACTCTCAACTTCAACCGTTCCCCCATGACTTTCGACAATATTCTTCATGAGGTAGAGCCCGAGGCCCGTGCCGGCGGTCTGCATGAGCATCGCGTTGGGGGCACGGAAGAACTTGGTGAAGAGTCGGTACTGCTGGTCCTTCGGGATGCCGATACCCGTGTCGGACACTTGAATGATGAGCGTGTCGTCGGTGACCGAGTGGGCCACGTCGACCTTCCCCGGCGGAGCGGTGTACTTGATGGCGTTGTCGATAGCGTTCTCAATCGACATGATGAGGCGGTCGGGATCGTGGTTGATGCACACGTTATCGGGCAGCGGCTTCCAGGAGAGGGTGATGCCTTTGTGGGTCGCACGGGCCATGAGGTTCTTGACCGCGCGCTCAAGGGTGGGCGCAAGCGGCGCAACACCGAACTCGAACCCGAAGCGACCCCCCTCGATACGTGCCGTATCCAACAGGTCATTGATGAGGTTGATGGCCGACTCTGCAGCTGAGAGCCCGTTGCGCACCGCGACCTCTTGATCCTCGGAGAGCTCACCGAACTCGCTGTTTGCAAGACTGTTGAGCGACCAGCGAATGGCGGTGAGCGGGGTGCGCAGCTGGTGCGCGGCGACCGAGACGAATTCCGACTTCACCCGATCCAACTCCTCCAAGCGCACGTTCGCCACGGTCAGTTCACGGTCTCGACGCACCAGGATCTTCCCGACCCTATCCATTTCCTCAGTGAGTTCCTTGAGCTGCTTGTTCGCCTCAAGGAGCGCCGACTCCTTCCCGAGGATCTTCTGTGAGTTCTCGTGCACCTCGCGCACGAGAAGCTGCAGCTGCGTGTTCGCCGCCTCAAGCTCCTCCGTGCGTTTTTCGACCTCACTACGCAGGCGATTCGGTTCCTCGGCAAGGAGCTCCGCCATGGCATTGAAGGTCTTTCCTAGTGCGCCCAGCTCAGACGGTGTCCGGGTCACCACGCGCGCTCCATACTCACCCTTGGCGAACCGTTCGATACCATCTCGGATCGAGGCGATGGGGGCGAGAATGATGCGGTTGAAGTAAAAGCCGCTCACGAGCAAGAGGAGGATGACGATACCTACCGTCACGAGCAGCAGTCGCAGGGAGAGGTACACATCTCCGTAGATCTCGGTCGCGGGAATCTCGAGAATGAGTCCCCACCCCTGCTCCTCAAGCAAGTACCATGCACCCAAGACCTCGACCCCATCCCCTGCCTGGTAGCGCGTGACCGCCTCATCCCGCTCACGGAAGGCAACATCAGCAACTCGATTCTCAATGGGCAGATCCTCCACCGAGGCACCTACCAGAACGCGTCGTTCGTTGTCGATGATGCGCACGCGGCGCGGCTCTTGCGCAGACAGTAGCTCCACGAGCAGGGTCAGGTCAGCGTACACGTGGAGCACACCGACGATCGAGGTGCCATCCATGATGGGAGCGGACCACTCGAGCACCGTCGCCTCCTCGACCACCTCAGGTACACCAGCGTAGGTGTTCCCACGAATCGAGTTGCGGAAGAACGGTTCGTCGCGCACCCGGGCAGCGGCGAGGGCTGCGGGCGCAGCACCGAACGTGCGCTCCCAGGCTAGCTCACCGGTGGGAGCATAGATCCGCGCACTCCTCACCTCGCTCACCTCAGTAAACAGATCCTCGACCATCGGGTTGGGGACCAGCTCCGGTGAGATGTTGCGCTGCGCGAGGGCGAGTGCCTCGCCGGTCGCATCGAGCTCGCGGGCAACGAGCTCACCGAGTTCCTGCACCAGACGCTGGGGTTCGGTCTCCGCCCGCTCACGGGTACTCTCGTAGAGTATGTAGGTGTGGGTGAAGAGGACGCCCAAGATAGCGACCGCAAAGAGTCCGCCTATCAACGAAAAACGCACCACGAGACGGTCCTTGCGTGGTACATAGGTGACGGAATGTGCTGGCTCAGGCATAGCGTGACGGGTTCCCCTCCCCGATCCTCGGGCTTTCGACCACCACGCCTAGAGTGCTTGCATCAGCTCCTCAACGCGCTCCATGATCTCGTGTGGCGCCATGTTCGCCTTGACCAGGTAGTCGGTCGCGCCCGCATCAAGCCCTCGTTGCACCTCTTCCTTTTGGCCGAGGTTGGAGAGAATGACAACGGGTACACTCTTGTACTTCGGATCTTCTTTGAGTCGAGCAAGGTAACTATAGCCATCCTCTCCCGGCAGCATGATGTCGAGACAGATGAGATCGACCGGACTACTGTGGAGGATCTGATCTGCTGCGGCTGTATCGCCCGCCTGGTGTACATTGAACTTCTCGTGCAGTTTGCGTCCCAGGAGGTCAGCGATGAACATGTCATCCTCAACAATCATGACGGTTTTCTTTGCGGCCGGCATGCTGGCAGCTTCGGGGGATGAAGGCTGGGATGCTGCCGGGGTAGCGTCAGGTGTGTCGGTGGTGGTTGATTGGGGCGCAGCAGGCTGCGCCAGGGATGCTGCGTCCATTGATTCAAGGCACTGCTGCACCTTCTCCAAGACCTCATCGGGATCGAAGTTGAGCTTGACCAGGTAGTCGCGAATGCCCAATTTCTCAGCACGCTCGATCTCGACCGGTTGCCCCGAGTTTGAGATGACAATGACCGGGGTCCCTGGGAGAATGCCTTGTTCGTTGAGTCGCTCGAGGATGGCGAAGCCGTTGAGCTTGGGGAGCATCATGTCAAGCAAGATCAAACTGGGGCTGCCTGTAGTGGCTTTCTCCAACCCATCCTCGCCGTCCTTTGCGGTAACGACAGTATACCCAGCTCGTTCGAGTTTTGCGGTGAGAATGTTCGAGAGAATATCCTCGTCCTCAATGAGGAGAATGGTGTGTGCTGCTTGTGCCATGAGCGCGGTACCCCTAGTGTACGACACATTGGGCATTTTTGAGAAGTGCGTATGTGGATTTCATCAGCATATCAAGATACCCCTGAAGCGCACCGCGATGCGGGGTATACTTGTGCCATGCGAACTTCCGACCTCCTGACCGACACCTTTCGCTTGGTCGAGACCCAACAGAAGGCGCTCCGTAAGCTCGGTATCACGACCGTAGGCGATCTCCTCCTCCATGCACCGAGTCGTTATGAGAACATTGAGGACGTGAAGACCGTAACCGGCCTTGCCTCAGGAGACGAGGCGGTTGTCTACGGTCGTTTCTCAGGACTCACTACACGCAAAACGTGGAGGAGTCGCCGAGCCATTGCCGAAGGGTGGCTTGAGGATGGCACGGGTCGCATCAAGGTGATGTGGTTCAACCAGCCCTACCTCGCGAAAATGGTCGTCGAAGGGCAACCCATGAAGGTCACCGGGGCGGTCGGCGGCAAGGATGGAAAGGTGTACCTCGCAAACCCAGAGGTAGAACCGGCGAGCGACATCCCCGTTAGTGAGAAGGATTCACTCTTTACCGACACCGGCGACGAGCAGACCCTCTTCGCCATCTACCCCGAGGCCAAAGGCATCTCGAGCAAGTGGTTCCGCCACGCTATCGAGCGCGTATTCACAAGCGGCATCCTCGACACGCTCGATGACCCTATCCCAAACGAAATCCTCTCGCGCTACAAGCTCCCCGCCCTGCGCGAAGCACTCATCTATTTGCATGCACCAAAGCGTATGCGCGACGCCGAGGCGGCACGTAAGCGCTTTGCATTCCAAGAAGTATTTCTCATTCAACTTGGAAAAATGCAAGACAGGTTTGAACACGACCACGCGGGCTCTCTCGTCATCACCCCTGCGCGCGAGCTGATTCAAGAATTTACCAACCGATTCCCCTTTGCGCTCACTAAAGCACAGCGAGACGCACTCTCAGCAATCCTTTCCGATCTCAAGAGCCCGGGCGCAATGGCACGGCTCGTTGAGGGAGATGTGGGATCGGGCAAAACGGCAGTAGCGGCGACCGTCATCCACGCCGTTACCCAAACGCCTCCGAGCGACAATGTATTCGCTCGGCTCCAAACCGCGTACATGTGCCCCACAGAAATTCTGGCAAAACAACACTTCGCTTCATTCATCGAGTACTTCCACCATACGGGCATCTCAATAGGACTCATCACCTCCTCTGGATGCAAAAAGTACCCGAGCAAGGTTGATCCAACTGCGCCAACCGATGTCTCGCGGACGCAACTTCTGAAATGGGTCGCAGAAGGTGACATCCCCATTTTGATTGGCACTCATGCCCTCATACAAAAGTCGGTCTCATTCAGAAATCTCGGCCTCGTCATTATTGACGAGCAACATCGCTTCGGCACCATGCAACGGCATGCCCTTACTCGAAAAGACAGCGTACAGCCCCATCTCCT
>CAYWKE010000002.1:32890-37294 GCA_964459075.1 uncultured Candidatus Saccharibacteria bacterium
CCCAACGCAACCGTCATTGTCATTGAGGGCGCGGAGCGATTTGGTCTCGCACAACTGCACCAATTGCGCGGCCGCGTCATTCGCTCTAATCATCAGGCATACTGCTTTGCGGTCTCGGGCGCTAAAAGCAAGCGCGCGCTTGATCGCCTTCGTGCACTTACGACTGCCAAGAACGGTTTCGAGCTCGCTGAGTATGACCTCAAGTTACGCGGCGCGGGAGAACTCTACGGTCGTGCTCAATCGGGCCTTTCCGACCTCGGCATGGAAGCGCTCAAAAATCTCAAACTCGTCGAGGCCGCTCGCACCGAAGCCCGTGCACTCATCGAGAGGGAACCCACTCTCTCACATCATCCCGACCTTGCCGCACTCGTCCTCAAAAAGCGCGAGGTTCTGCATGGGGAGTAGGTATTGACAAATTGTAATAAAATGTGTTATAAATAACCAGGTTTAAGGGGCGCACCCGCGCCCCTTCGCGCAACACGGGAGACCCACATGCGCGCACTGCTCATCGCCGCCACCCTGCTCGCATCCTTCGGCACGGCCTTCGCCGATACAGCTCCGACGGAACGGGCGTCCAATCCTTCGCTCGCGTTGGAAGACGTCGAGGTTGAAACGCCCTCAATCGCCCTCATGCGCGAGAACCTAAGGGCTTTCGCGAGGAACACAATCACCAATCCCAATGGGCTCAACCTTTCGTTGGGATACATCGACGAGTTCGAGCCGGACTCGGTTCGGAGAATCCACCAGTTGTTTTTCGGCTGGTCTGATGTGAAAGTGCGTCACCTCGAACACAACTGCGCCAACAGCAACGCCGTGATTCCGATCAAGCCACGCACGAACGAGCACGGCGACATCGTCCTCGGCGAGGACGGCTTCTTCTTCGTCGAAGCTGGCGATCCGACGTGCCACATCGGCAGTGGTATCACCTACCGCACCACCTACACGGGCGGAATCGTGATAGACTTCGTCGACCCCCGGTTCGCCTCGATCTATTTCGGCATGTTCGCCGACTCTTCAACATACTCCGATGAGGAGGGTATCAAGCAGAAGTAGTGCCCACGCCGGCGCCGGGATTCAGCCCCCGGCGCCGCTTTGCGTTTACCGCACCGCTTTTCCGTATCTCTTTTTCATATCTTTGACGCCCGCCTTGATGAGTTTTTTGAGTGTGGGGAGGTGGATGTCGTCGAGGCGTTTGAGGTAGAGGCAGGATTTGCCGAGCTTGTGCGGGCCGAGGTCCTTGAGAATGTCGGCAAAGTCAGTGTAGCCGGGCATGATGTAGATAGAGAGGTTCCCTTTACGCGGCGAGAACCCGATCGCCATCCAGTCGCCCTCGCATCCACTCCCGTGCGTATAGTGCCAGTCGCCATACCCGACGATACTATCGCCCCACAGCTTCCCTTTCCACCCGGTCACCTCCTCAAAGAGCTTCGCGAGCTTCTTTGCATCCGAGCGTTTCTGCTCGTCCTCGATCGCGTTCAAAAACGCACTCACGCTTTGCTTTGTCTTTTTGGTCTTGAGGTCTGCTTTTGCCATACACAAAGTATATCAGCTTTGCTTCTTTCGTAGCTTTTCCTGAAGCGGGTCGAACGTCGCACATTCGATACCGCATGGAGCCGCTTCATCAATATTCAAGACCCCGCGTAGGTGCGCTTCCTCATGTTGTAGCAAGCGCGCGATGAACCCATCATATCGCTCCTCATGTTCATGTCCTTCTGCATTCATCCACCTCATCACGATCGATTCGGAGCGTTCAACATCTGCAGCAAGTAGACCCACGCTCATGCACAACTCCCGATAGAAGTTCGTCTCAGGTGAGCGCTCAACAATGACCGGATTGATGTAGGTCGTCCACACATCATCGACATACGTCACAAACACAGAGACACACTCACCAATTTGAGGAGCCGCGAGACCGCGACCAAGGCCGGTGATGGAGCGATACCTACGCAGCACTCGCTTGAGTTGCTCTGCAACCTGCACCCCTTCTTCGAGCGTGACGACACTCGTTGCCCGTCGAAGAACGGGGTCACCTGCGTACCGGAGTTCGGGAACATCAGCAATGATCGAGGCGAATTCTTGTACGTTAGTTGCTAGTTTTTCGTCCATGTGTGCCCACCAGGACTTGAACCTGGAACCAATCGCGTATAAGGCGACCGCTCTACCGATTGAGCTATGGGCACATCGTGCTACGGCTTGGCATAGTACTCAGTAAGATACCGCAGCCCTTGCATAACATACTCGGATATGTCGCGGTTGTCGACGCTGACGTTGCATGTTCCTTGTGTCGATATGTGATAGCTTGAGTCCGATCTGCGCGACCGCTTCACATAGGGCGGCCGAAACTGAGACCGTGGAATACCAAGCTGACGTACCCAGTACCTGGTGACTTTGTCGTGATCCATGTCTGAATAGACGTGCAATCGTACCCGAATGCGCTCTTTCGGCACCTGCAGCAGTACCAACCAATCCAGGTACGACCGTATGAGAGCGGGGTCAGTATTCGATAGTGTGATCGCGTAGGGAGTCGTCTTTGCCCCTTCAGCCCAATAGAGGAAAAAACCTGCAACAAAGCGCTCACGCTCAGTTAATGTGCCAATATCAGTGCGAACGCTCTCAAGAACGAGAGATAACCGCTCTTCGCGCTTGCTTCGCATGGTTTGACGGAATTTTTCGATACGTTGCGGATTCTTACCACGCAACTGATCTATTTGAGTCTTCGACAATGGATGATCTTTCAGCCAACGACTGAGTGTACTTTTGCTGACACCGAGCTTCTTACGAATTGCACTGTAGGGAAATCCCCTGTTGCGCAACTTGATCGCCTTGTGATGTTCCATCCTCTTGGCCATATACCGAACCAATGAATACAACTCCAGAATACCACTGCTCTAGTCCACGCCCAAACCCTCATACGCACAGACACCCGCGGCGTGCGCCGCAGGTGTCTGCATCCCAAAACCCATCTACACTTCACCAAGTAGTATACCCCGCTCACCAAGAGCTGCAAGTCACCCGTCTTTACCGTTGTAGTGGTTTCGTTTGAGCGTTGACATATCGAGGTCATCAAGACATCGCGCATT
Source organism: uncultured Candidatus Saccharibacteria bacterium (assembly GCA_964459075.1). Lineage (GTDB taxonomy): Bacteria > Patescibacteriota > Minisyncoccia > Phycocordibacterales > UBA12088 > CAYWKE01. Next base: position 35,971 of record CAYWKE010000002.1, read on the forward strand.
CACCATCGCATAACCCGTAGCGTCGCCCGCAACACCACGCGCAATGGGTTGCGTACCGCACACCAAGCAGAACAGATGGTCGATGTGCTTCTTGTTGAACTGATACGAAGTGAGCATCTCCTCGCCTGCGGTCACGGTCAGCTGCTCCTTGGGGACGGACAGAAGGAGGAACCCCTACTTGCTACAGTGACCGCAGTTGCGCTCCATCACCTCGGTGGGCGCGTCCATCGACACCGCGAATGTGACGTGGCCGCAGTGGCATAAGCCGGTGTAGGTATTCATGTGTTCTTGATAGCACAGCGACCGGCAAAGCCGGTCGCTGATACGTCGTCCTTCTCCTCATCACCTACACCTCACTTCCTCCTGAGGTATTCGGGACCGCCGGTCCTCCCGGTGTAGGCGTATCTCGTTCGGTCCAATCACCTGCGGACGCCGGGTTCACGCTTGGATCACGCGCGAGCGCGTTACCGTCGGCAACGTCCGGTGCTGCTGGGTCGAACACTTCGGTATTGTTCCCGTAGCTGACCGCGTCGATGGTCTCATCGCTCGCATTTTTCAGGTACAGCGCATCACCGGTGTTCCCGAGACCATTGCCGATGTTGCTCTCGAGGAAGATGACGACCGCGCCGGCTGGAATGCTCCAGAAGTCTGCAGTTGTCGTTGCATCAGCGATCACAGCATACGTCTTTGCTGGAATTGTCGAGGTAGGCACGAGATCCTGGGTACCGTTCGCATCCTCGAGGTAGTACCCGGTCATCTCGTAGGGCTCATCGCTCGTGTTGTAGAGCTCCACCCACTCATTGTCAGCATCGGTGCCGTGGTCAGTGTCCGTGTCATAGTAGAGCTCGGTCAGCACGAGCGGTGATGCTGACGTTCCTGCATCACCACCACCGTCGCCCGTGTCTCCGTCGCCTGAGCCATCGCCGTCACCGTCACTACTACCGTCTCCACCGTCTCCCTCGTTACCTCCTGAGTCACCGTCACCTGTGTCACCACCGTCATCAGTACCCGTTGCGGTGCTGGATTCGCCAGGATCAGGAGCCTCTTGAGCACTCCAATCCGCCTCCGTATCAGTGTCGGGAGTGCTCAGGTCACGCACGAGCGAACTTCCCTCGGGAGCGCTCAAGCTGCTAGCTACACCGAAGGCGCTTTCGTCTCCTTCCCACCCAACTGTGTCGACCTGCGTCCCGTCCGGCATCGAGAGGAAAAGGGCGTCTCCCGAATTCCCGAGGCCATTACCGATCGAACTCTCCAGTGCCACGACGACCGCACCCTCTGGGAAGGTCCAGAACGTGAGCGTGTCGGTCGCGTTCGCAACGACCAA
>CAYWKE010000002.1:37394-50910 GCA_964459075.1 uncultured Candidatus Saccharibacteria bacterium
CCTCCCGCGTCATCACCATCACCCGAATCGTCGTCACTGCCTTCTTCCTCACAGAACGAAGGACCGAATGGACGCGCCGCAAAGCGCTTACACAGGCGCTCACGTCGCGCTTCCTGACGTTCTCGTGCAGCCCCGAGTCGATCCTCGACCCGCTGTCGCGCTTCATCCAACCTCATATGGACACGATCTCGTATCGCATCCGTATCAATAAACGCGTGTGTGACCATCGGGATGATGTACACACCGAACACTAGGCCGAAACCTATCGCAACAAGTACTCCTCGCATATGCGTTTGTTAGCTTCTCTGCTAATTTCCCCTAATAATGACCTCATTGTAATCAGTTAGGGGAATACGCAAACAGGCCTCTCTGGGAAGAAGCCTGTGCATTGCTTGTGGATTGCGGTACCGGGTAGGTGCGGGTGCCACGCGTTATGCGTTCGTGTCCATCTCTTTGACCACCTCGTCGTGCACGATCTCCTGCTCGAGCGAATCCTCGCGTGGTTTCTTCGGTTCGATACCAAAGCGCAGGAGGAGCTGTTCGAAGTCATCGCGCTCCAAGGTCTCCACCTCAATGAGTCGCTCAGCAAGTGCGTCGAGTGCCTTTCGGTGCGTGGTGAGCGTTTCCTTGGCTTTCTGATACGCCTCGTCAATGATGCGCTTCACCTCAGCATCGATCTGCGCCTCAACCGTCTCTGAGTGCTCTCCTCCCTCAAGTCCGCGTCCGAACAACGCACGGCCTCCATCGCCATCGAGCGCCATGGGCCCGAGCTTCTCGCTCATACCCCACCGGGTGACCATGTTGCGCGCGAGCGCGGTCAAGACCTGCAGGTCGTTACTGGGTCCGGTCGTCAGGTCGTCGAATATCATCTGCTCCGCAACGTAGCCGCCGAGTGACATCGCAATGGTGTCGAGGAACTCCTTCTTTGACTGCATCTTCTTGTCCTCGAACGGCAGGTTGAGTGTGTAGCCCGCCGCCCTGCCGCGCGATATGACCGATATCTTGTGCACCGGATCGGTGTGAGGCAACACAGTACCCACGATGGCGTGGCCTGCCTCATGGTACGCGGTAATGCGCTTTTCACGTTTGTTGAGGACGTGGCTCTTGCGCTCAGGGCCGAGCATCACCTTCTCGATGGAGCGGATGAGGTCGAACTGCGCCAGCTTCTTGCGGTTCTCGCGCGCGGCGAGAATGGCCGCCTCGTTCATGAGGGAGTAGAGGTCGGCTCCCGAGAAGCCGGGCGTGCGCTCCGCGATGACCGCAAGGTTCACGTCCTCACCCAAAGGTTTCTTGTTGGCGTGCACCTTCAGGATCTGCTCACGGTCGGAGCGATCAGGCAGATCGATAGCGGTGCGGCGGTCGAAGCGTCCAGGGCGCAAGAGTGCCGGGTCGAGCACGTCGGGTCGGTTGGTTGCGGCCATCACGATGACCTTCTCGTTGGGCTCGAAGCCGTCCATCTCAACCAAGATCTGATTGAGGGTCTGCTCGCGCTCGTCGTTGCCACCGCCAACACCCGTGCCGCGCACGCGCCCAACTGCATCGATCTCATCAACAAAGATGATCGCGGGTGCCGCGGTCTTGGCCATTTTGAAGAGATCGCGCACACGGCTCGCCCCCACACCGACGAACATCTCAACGAACTCCGAACCCGATATCGAGAAGAATGGTACACCCGCTTCTCCAGCGACCGCGCGCGCGAGCAAGGTCTTCCCCGTTCCGGGAGGCCCCATGAGAATGATGCCCTTTGGGATACGCGCGCCGATGTCGAGGAACTTCTTCGGGTTCTTCAGGAAGTCAACGATCTCCGTCAGCTCTTCTTTCGCCTCTTTCGCACCGGCGACATCCTTGAACGTGACCCGCATGTTCTTGTCTTTCGGATCGATCATGCGCGCCTTCGATTGTCCGAAGGTGAACGCCTGCATGCCCGCACCACGCACCTGGCGCATGATGAACCAAATGATGATGAGGAATATGAAGATCGGGAAGAGGAAGGGGGCAAGGACCGCGACCCAGTAGCGAAGCCCGCTCTCGTTTTGAATGTCGATGTTCGCTCCCGCAAGCTGCTCGGGGCTCACTCCGTAGTTGCGTAGCGTATCTGAGAGCGCCGTACCAACCTCCTTACGCGCAACGAGCGCACGCTCATCGGTCGTCTCAACCTCTAAGCTTTCACCCTTGATGATGATGGAGGCAACCTCACCGTCGATGACCAAGGTTGCGAGCTCAGAGAGGGTCACCTCTTCAGGCTCTTCCGAGCTGTCGAGGAGGAACGAGGCAACACTCATCAACAGGAGAAAGATGATGATCGTGGAGAGGAGGTTTGCCCAGAAGTTGCGCCCCCCACCAAAGTAGCGCTTCACCCACACGTCAAACCCTCCTTTTTTAGAGGGGGGTCGCTTCTTGGGTCCCTGCTGATCACTGGGAGGCATACGAAGCTCCATTATACACAAAACATGCGCTGAGCCCAGCGTTGGAAGATGCGCGCGATGATACGCACCTTGCTACGAGCACAGGTGAGTGGTACACTCGCTCCCATACGACGCGGCAGACGAAAACAAGCTGAAGCATCCCTGAGTACGCTCATTCGGATCAATGAGAACATCCGCTCCGACGAGGTGCGGGTTCTCACTGATGATGGCGATAATTTAGGCGTTCTCCCGCTCAAAGAGGCGATCGAGCGTGCCAAGCAGGCAGGACTCGACCTCATCGAGGTATCAGGGAAAGCGAACCCGCCGGTCGCGAAGATCGGGGACTTCGGCCGCTACGTCTACGAGCAGAAAAAGAAGCTGCGCGACACTAAAGCCAAGGCCCGTGCGACCGCAACTGAGACCAAGTCGGTCCAGGTGAAGATAGGGACCGGTGCGAGTGACCTCGACCTGAAGGCCAACCGCGCGGCCAAGTGGCTCGCCGAGGGGCACCGGGTGAAGGTCGACCTGTTCTTGTGGGGGCGCTACAAGTACATGGAGTTCTCCTTCCTCAAAGAGCGTCTCGAGCGTTTCCTGAAGCTCATTCCGCACGACTTCAAGATCTCCGATGAGATCGCGAAAGGACCAAAGGGTCTTACCGTCACCATTGAGCGCGACCTGACCAAGAAGAAAGCCAAAGATGGCGGGTCTGAGCCAGCTTCTCGTGGCTCAACACAGGAAGATACGGCGTAGCTTTACAGGAGATACCACTATGGTATAGTGCTCCTGCGCCGAAGGCAGGGCGCTTTTTCATACCCTGCACCACGGATCCACATATGAAAACGAATAAGTCATTCACCAAGCGCATCAAGCAAACACGCACCGGAAAGCTCGTTGCTCGCAAGCCGGGTGGGAACCACTTCAATGCGAAAGAATCTCGCGCCAAGCAGCTCGACCGCAAGCGCGGGCAGAGTGTTACGCTTTCGAACAAGCAGCGCTCGCGTTTTCTTCCCACTAAGTAATTGACCTATGGCACGTATAAAACGAGGAACCACGAAACTCAAGCACCGCAAGAACACGCTCGCGCAGACCAAAGGTATGCGTGGACGCATCAAGAACAAGGAGCGCGCAGCGAATGAAGCTCTTGCTCACGCGGGCAACCATGCATTCAACGACCGTCGCAAGAAGAAAGGTGATTTTCGCCGGCTCTGGACCGTTCGCCTTAACGCAGCGGTACGCGAGCACGGATTCTCCTACAGCGGGTTCATCGCTGCGCTCAAAGCAAAACACGTCGCCCTCAACCGCAAGGTCCTCTCAGAGATCGCGCACGAGGAACCCGAGAGCTTCGCGCGACTCGTGGCGCAGGTCAAGTAGAGACCACTCACACCACTACAACGCAGCCCCGGCTCACGCCGGGACTTTGGTATTCGTGCTCGCTTGCTGTTTCGGGAGCAGCTCAGCGATCGCGCATGCGAGCGCCCCACCAGCAAGATTCATGATGATATCCTGCAGCGTATCGATAGCGTACGGGCTCCCAACGTGTATCTCAACCACCGACTTCCTGGTGTACTCAACAACCTCCCACCCAAGTCCGAACACCAAGACAGACACTGCTATACCCCACACAAGCTTGGTTGGACTTGCCACTCCACACACACGCATGATCCACAGCACGAAGAGGCCGATCCAGAGACCGCCCAGTAAGTGGATGGGGAGGTCGAACCACGCGTAGAGCCAGTAGAGCGAGAACGCGTGTGCAAGCGCATGCAGACCCCAGATGAGGTAGATGAGGGTGACCACAAGCGCGAGCAGTCGGTCATTCGTGCGGTCCATGGTGGAGCTATTGTAGCACGCAAAGAACCCTGCACCACCGATGGTGCAGGGCTTTGCGAGACATACCGGACATGAGGTGCCCTGGTCAAACGCCAGGTGGGCACGGCCCGATACGGTTCTCTGAAATCTCTGAACGAGGCCTCATTGAGCCGGATCGAAACACGATAGCCCTGCACATATGTTTAATAAGGACACTCATGCCACGATATGCCTCGCTTTCAGTATACCAAACCGCTCCGCCTCTTTCGAGGCGGAGCGGTTTGACTTCGCTCAGTATTGGAGTTACTCGAGAATACCGTCGAGGTTCACATCGTAGAGGATCTTTTCCCAGACCGTTTTGTAGTTGACGATCTCAGCGTCTGTGAACCAGATCTTGATCTCTCGCTCCGCTTCTTCAGGATTCTCGGATTGATGCACCAAATTGCGGACTCCACTTCCCCGGAAGGTGGCGTGACCGTATGAATCAACGGTCAAGTCGCCACGAATGGTGCCAATATCCGCAGTTGCCGGCTCGGTTGAACCCACCAACTTGGTCACCACGGTCGTAGCCATGTTCCCTTCAACAACCGCGGCCACCACTGGGCCAGCCGACATGAACGCAACAAGCTGCTCAAGGATGTCGCGACCGTACTCGAGTGCCGTCTTGTCTGCGTGTTGTCCTTGCTCTTCAAGCTCCTTGATGACGATGTTTCCCTTCTTTTCACACCACGCGTCGTCTTTGTTGTAGTGTTCGAGGATCTGCTCACGCGTTGGGACGAAGAACTTGAATGCGGTAAACTTCAATCCCGTGCGCTCAATACGTCCGAGTATCTCACCAATGAGACCCCGTTGCACCGCATCCGGTTTAAGGAGTACCAATGAGCGCTCCTTGTGGAGCTTCGGTGCTTCGATCTGTGCGGTCATGACAGTCTAGATATTAGAAACTAATGCGCCGCAACTATAGCACGCATGCTCTCTCATAACAACCTCCGAGGTGAAACCTCGCCAAAAAATTGGCGGGGTTTCACCTCCCGAATGAAAGATCGCGTTACGGACGCGTCACGTTGAGCGGCCCTTCCTCGGTCACTACGACCGTATCTTCGAAGTGAGCGCTTGGCTTGCCATCCTTGGTGCGCACTGTGTAGCCGTCCGGGTCAAATACCACCCCCCGTCCACCCAGGTTGATCATGGGTTCGATGGCAAGCACGAATCCCGGCTGCAGCAGTATACCGGTACCCGCACGCCCAAAATTCGGTATCTGGGGATCCTCGTGCACCGCGTGCCCCACACCATGCCCGCAGAGCGTATCAATGATGCCGTACTCACCGTGCGCCCGTACGAAGGATTCTATAGCGTGACCGATATCACCGGTACGATTCCCCGCAACTGCTGCATCTACCCCCTCAAAAAGCGCTCCTTCGGTGACCGCTACCAACTCCCGCACCTCTGGTGCCACGTTCCCGATGCAGAACGTGCGCGCAGTATCGACGATCATTCCTTCATAGGCAACACCGATGTCGAGCGTAACGATGTCGCCATCCTGGATGACCTCGTTGTGGTAGCTCGGCACCCCGTGCACCACGGTCGCGTTGCGTGAGACGCACAGGGTGTTGGGAAATGGTTTGTAGGCAGAAGTTGGCTGATAGCCCTTGAACGCAGCTACGCCACCGCGCACGGAGAGCATCTCCCCAGCGCGCTCATCGAGCGCAAGCGAGGTCTGCCCAGGCGAAAGCTGCTCACCTAGCTCTGTAAGGATCTCTGCCGCGATCGCTCCTGCGCGCTTCAATCGGTCTATCTCCTCGGTCGTTTTCGGTCGTTGCATCTTCTTAGTTATGGTGTCCCTTCCGTTCCTCGTTGATCGCGGTGATGACGTCCTTGTGCACATCCTCGATCGACTGCTCACCGTTGATGCGAATGTAGTGGTACTCGTCGCGGCTGTCGTACCAGTCGAGAATTGGGGTGACCTGGTCACGGTACCACGAGAGGCGTGCGTTAATGGCCTCATCGGTGTCATCGAACCGTGCTCGTTCCTTCAGTCGACGACGTGCTTCCTCATCGCTGATATCCAAGAATATGACAGTCGCGGGAAGTCGCTTGTAGAAGTCCATCGCCGTGTGGAGTACCTGTGCCTCAAAAAGGGAACGGGGAAAGCCGTCTATGAGGACATCTTCCTCGCCTTTGAACTCATGCACGAACGCGCGCGACCACAGCCACACCGAAAGAAAGATGGGTTGGAGCTTTCCCTCCTGCATACCCTCTTTCACCAGGCCTGCGGTGTAGCAGTCTTCCTCCATGAGCTTGCGAAAACCATTACCGGTCTCGAAGGTGAAGATGGGTTCGCCGTTGCGAGTAAGGTAGTCGGACAAGAGCTGGACCTGGGTACCCTTCCCAGCGCCCTGCATGCCCATAAATATGATGGTGTAGGGTTGCATAACCTACTCAGGGTACCCTACCGTGAGTGAATCGACAAATGATACCAAGTGGTGTAGTGCGTTCGCGAGCTCACCCTCACGATTTGAGATGACGACATCCGCGCGCTCCTTCCACGGCACCTCTTCCTCGTAGTGCTGTTTACGTAGGGCGAGCTCTGCGGCATCCATCGGGTGCCTGGCTTCGATACGTTGCCGCAACTCCTCCCACGAGCCAGCATCGATGTAGACGAGCTTTACGATCTCGCGGGGTAGGTGTGAGAGCACGATCTCGATACCCTGGATCTCCATTTCCTTGAGTGCTACCTTGCCAGCCGCAACAGGTTCCATCAGTGGTGCGCGTGCCGTGCCGTATTGGTTCCCAGAATACTCAGCCCACTCGAGCATATCCCCTTTGTCGACATGCTCCTGAAACTCCTCTCGTGTCTTAAAGAAGTATGGCTCTCCCTGGGTCTCACCTGGGCGCATCGCGCGGGTCGAGTAGGACGCAGCGTAGATGAGCTCGGGCCGTTCCTCGCGCAGCATCCGCACCAAGGTGCCCTTCCCCGATCCCGAGGGGCCAAAGACGAGAACGATGTGACCTTGCTGTTGCATACCACGAACGGGCCCGAAGGCCCGCGTTTATCTTCGTTGTTCTTAGTACTCCCGCACCGAGATCTGCGCCTCCAACTTGCGCAAGAGGTCGAGGACGACCGATACCGAGATGAGGAGCGCGGTACCACCAATGGCAAATGCCTGGATGCCGGTCACGCCCTGCATGGCAAGCGGCAAGACCGCGATGAGCCCGAGGAAGATCGCTCCCACGAGGGTGATGCGGGTCACGATGTTGCCGAGGTAGTTTGCGGTCGCTTCGCCCGGACGCACACCGGGAACGAAGGCCCCGGTCTTCTGGAGGTTACCTGCGATAGCCTGCGGGTCGAACGTCACCGCCGTGTAGAAGAAGGTGAAGAGGAACACGAGCACAAAGTACGCACTCGAGTAGACCCACGGATTGTTGAGCGTTGTGAGGACGTTCGTTGAGATGTTGGCCAACAGCGGGCTATCCATGCCCTGTAGGAGGCCAAAGATCATGGTCGGGAATAGGAGAATGGAGAGTGCGAAGATGATCGGGATGACCCCTGACTGGTTGACGCGCAGCGGCAGGTATGTCTGGACGGTGCCCGAGCGCCTGGAGGAGCCGCGCACCTGGCGTGCGTGGCTGATGGGCACGGGTCGCTCTGCCTCAGTGATCACGACGACCGCCGCAGTGACAAGGACCGCCGCGACCACGAATCCGAGGTACACCGGTATCTGGCTGGGATCGAACGTGAAGAGGAGTTGGCCAACGACCGTTGGCAAACTTGCGACAATTCCGGCGAAGATGAGGAGTGACACACCATTTCCGATGCCGAACTCCGTCACCAACTCACCGATCCACATCAGGAGAATGGAGCCTGCAGCAACAACGACGATGTTCGAGGCGAGCGTGAAGAGGTCGGGACTTGAAACGATACCCTGGCGGGTGAGCAGAATGAGAAACCCTGCAGCTTGCACGAATGCCAACGGCAGCGTCAGGTAGCGTGAGTACATGTTGAACTTCTTACGCCCAGCTTCCCCCTCCTCCTGGTACATGCTCTTCAACTGCGGCGACATGATGGTCAAGAGCTGCATGATGATGGAGGCGGTAATGAAGGGACCAACGCCGAGCATCACGATCGAGAGGTTCACCAGTCCACCTCCTGAGAAGATGTTCATCAGGCCGAGGAATTGGTTGCTCTGGAAGAACGAGGCGAGCTGCGCAGCATCGACCCCAGGGATGGGAACGTTCGCGAGTGCGCGGAACACGATGAACGCGCCGAGGATGAACAGCACACGGTTACGTAGCTGTGGGTCGGTGAAGATGAGTTTGAGTTTTCGAACAAAGGTCTCGAACATGGAAGCTGTCTAGGCGGCGAGGGTACCCCCTGCTGCTTCGATGGCCGCTTTCGCGCCCGCAGAAGCACTGCATCCCTCGATCGTGAGTTTCTTGGTGAGGGTGCCGGTCGCGACAAGCTTGACCGTGGGCGTCGCGCCACGGAAGCGCTTGACGAAGCCTTTCGAAACGAGCGTGAGCGGGGTCACCGTGGCACCTGCATCGAACGCGCGCTCAAGTGTGGCAAGGGTGACGGTTTGGGGCTTCTGGCGCTCAGCGTTCACGGTACGTCCGCGGTTCTTACCGTGGCCACGCAGCTTGGGGAGCTTCTTGATGATATCACGCTCCTGGGGGCGCTTGCTGGTGCCGGCGCGTGCGTTTTGCCCTTTGTGACCTCGTCCAGCGGTCTTGCCGCGCGTACCACCACGACCTACGCGCTTGGGGGCGCGGCGCTTCGTCTTGGGAGTGAGTTCGTGTAGCTGCATATAAAATTACTTACGAAGCTGCTTAAGGGCCTCGATCGCTGCGCGCGCGTTATTGTACTTGTTCTTGGAGCGCGTGAGGATCTTCGAGGAAGCGTTCTTGATACCCGCCATCTCAAGGACGGTGCGCACCGCACTGCCCGCGCGCAGACCACCTCCCCGTGAGGGGAAGATGACGAGTTCGGTCGAGGCGAACTTGGTGCGTACCTCGTGTGGAATGGATCCCTCCTCGGTCATGGGGACGGTGATGAGGTTGCTCTTCGCGTCCCGCACCGCCTTATCGATCGATGCTGCGGTGTCGGTGCCTTTGGCGATACCAACACCGACCTTCCCCTTCTTATTACCGATGACGACCGCGACCGAGAAGCTGAATCGGCGACCGCCCGCAACAACGCGCGTCACGCGGCGAATACCGATGATCTGCTGCTCGTACTCCTGGCGAACGCGCTCTCGCGGACGACGCTCGCGACGACCGCCACGCTCGCGGCGTCCGCCCCCGCGCTGGCCACCGCCACGCTCAGGACGCCCACCCCGTCCCGTGCTGGGAGGGGTCGCTGTCTTGGTGTCGTTCTTCTGCGCGTCATCCGTGCGCTTCGTGGGTGCTACTGCCGTATCCGTCATGGTGAATGTGTTGTGATGGGTTAGTTACAATGCGAGTCCTCCGTCTCGTGCGCCTTCGGCGACCGCGCGCACGACCCCGGTATAGATGAAGCCGCCGCGGTCAAACACCCCCTTCTCGACCCCTTTCTTCTTCGCCGCCTCAGCGACTGCGCTACCAACGAGCATCCCTGCTTCGGTCAGTGGCTTTCCTTTGGCTGCCGCAAGCGTGAGCGAGTTGACGTGCGCGAGGGTCGTGCCGGTCGTATCGTCGATGAGCTGCGCCTGAATGGCGCGGTTGCTCTTATGTACTGCCAGACGTGGTCGCTCAGGCGTACCGACGACGCGAGCACGGATGCGCGTGTGGCGACGGGTGCGAGCGGCTGCTTTGTGCATGGTCTTGTTCATATGCGTGGTTGTGGCCTACTTGGCCTTCTTACCCTCCTTGCGGATGATGTACTCACCGACGTAGTGGATACCTTTGCCCTTGTACGGCTCAGGTGGCTTGACGGCGCGTACGTTCGCAGCGAACTGTCCGACCACTTCTTTGTCGATGCCGCTGACCGTGATGAGGTTCTTCTCGACCGTGACGGTGAGTCCTTCGGGGAGCTCCATCTTGACCGGATGTGAGAACCCGACCAGAAGCTCAAGGGCATTTCCTGCCATGTTCGCGCGGTAGCCGACACCCTCGATCTCAAGCTGCTTGGTGAAGCCCTCGGTCACGCCACGAAGCATGTTCTCGATGTGGCTCGCGAACGTGCCCCAGAGCGCGCGTGCAAGAATCGTATCGTTGTTCGGAGCGACACGCACGATGCCTCCATCGACCGAAACCGTCACCTCCTTGTGAAGCTGCTTCGTGATGATCCCCTTTGACCCCTTCACCGAAACCACACCATCGGCCACCGTGACCTCGGTGCCAGCAGGAATAGTGAGTTCTTTTTTACCAACGCGGCTCATAGAAAATTACCAGATAGAAAAGAGGAGCTCGCCGCCGGCGCCCTCCGTGCGCGCTTCGCTATCGACAAGAATGCCTTTCGGGGTGGAAACGAGCGCAACACCCATACCCTGCTTCACGCGAGGGACATCAGAGGCGGAGCTGTAGAGACGACGGCCCGGGCGTGAGATGCGCTCTGCTCCCGTGATGCGGGGGCTGCCATCTTCGCGGTAGAGCAGTTCGATGTCGAGAACGTCACCCTTCTTCTTGCTCTTCTTTGCGATCGCACCAACGTAGCCCTTCTCCGAGAGCTTGGTCGCAATGGCCTCCTTAAGGCGCGAGTACGGCAGTTGCACACGCTCGTGGCCCACGGCTTGCGCGTTCTTAAGTCGATTGATGAGGTCTCCAACGGGATCGGTCATGATGGGAAGGATTACCAGGAAGATTTGCGAACGCCGGGGAGGTTGCCCTCAAGTGCCTGCTCACGGAAGCACACGCGGCACATACCGAAGTCACGCATGTAGCCACGGCCGCGACCACACCGGAAACAGCGTCGCACAACGCGGGTTGAGAATTTCGGTGTGCGCTCAGAGCGCGCGATGACTGACTTTTTTGCCATGAATGTAAGACGAAAATAAAACGCCAAAACGGCGGAGTGCGAGCATAGTAGCAGAGCAACGAGGGGGTGTCAACGAAACTATTGAATAAGATACGGCGCGACCCGGGGTGGGTCGCGCCGCTGCGCAGTGCGCACGGTGAACGATCAGTCGGGCTGGGGCCACGCCATGCAGTCGTACACGAGCGCGAACGCTGTCACCTGAGCCGGATCCAGGCCGGCAACCTCGGCGATGGCGTGAACCAGCTCCTGCTCTTCTCTGGAAACGCTCCCGTTCATCTCCGCGATCTCGAGGATCACCTGCAAGACCGGGAGTACGAGCGCCTTGGGCTCCTTGAGCTCGGCGAGGCGCGCCAACGCCTGTTGGCGTGCCTCCGGCCCGCCGTCGATGAAGGCGTAGGCCTGTTGGCGAATCGCCATTTCGAGGCCGGCGACCTCTTCGTGTCGCGAGAGAACCTTATGGAGATTCTGCAGCGATCGCTCCGAGACGCCTTCGGCCCCAAAGACGAGCGCGATCATGTCGACCGTGGCCGATCTATCGCCGGCATGTGACCCACGGATCCGATCCACGCCGCGCCGCGAAAGCGCGACGAGCTCTTCCCGATCGGGAAGATCCTTGGCCCGTTCGGCGAGCTCATCCACGAGGCTACGTGCTCCACGCACGACGCCGTCGGGTCGAAGCGAGGCTGCATGTTTCTTCAGCTTTTTCAATCAATCACCAACTTTCAGGTTTCCAAACAAAGCGTTTCTCCATCCTGGGAAGCGACACCAGTTGTGCCGCCGCTACCATACCACATCTTCGCAATGAGTAAAAAGACGCAGCGCCCTCTCGCGAGGAGCGCTGCGGTGCCCCGCAGGGCGCTTAGGTTCTGAAGCAGCCGACCGCGAAACTGCCCAGTTTGGGAAAGGTCACGAACGGCAGGGTGAGTGCGACGAGGAGCGTAACGAATTCGTCCCACGAGCTGCCACTGGCGGCCGCAAGGTCGGTGAACGCGATGAGCCCAAGGAGTCCGACCGCGATCCACGCTGTGGTGCGCCCAACCCCCTCTCTCTGCCACGGCGCGAGCAAGATCGTGCCCGCGACCAAGAGGCCGATAGCGAGCAGATCATCGAACCCCAGCTCGATCATCGCCCCTTCGAGCACGTCGAGTGCCAAAAAGAGCAAGACGAGCACATTCACTCCAACGAGGCGCAGCTTCCACAGCACGCCCATAAGGCCCAACTTCCTCAACATACTGATCTCCCTAAAGAAAGCGGGCGGGAGTGTCGCCACCCCCGCCCTGGTTGAACAGCTGAGCCGATGGCTCAGTCTTTGAGGTCGTCCTTGACGCTCGCGACCTCCGCGACACCGCGACGCAAGGCATTCGCCATGTCGCCGTCGGTCGCATCGGTTCGATAGACGAGCGTGGCGCTGAAGGCCACCGTGCTCGGCGACCAGGTGCCCTTGCTGGAATTCCCACGCCAGTCGAGGAAGTCGTCCATCCCGTCGTGCTTCTTGGGGATGTAGCGCCAGCCGTAGACTTGGCCGTCGTCGAACTCGCCGCCGGGGAACTTGAGGCTCCGGACGTCGCCGTCCCAGAACTCGACCAGGCGTACGGCGTCACCGTACGTGTCGTCGAGCTCCTCGAGACCGAAGTTGTCGCTCGAGAGCACGGCGACCGCGCAGGCGGCGAAGCCGTCCTTCACCCGCTGCAAGGCATCGCCGAGACCATCGGCGTAGAAGAAGTCGCGTTCGCCGCCAATGTCGCTGTCGAACGAATCGAGGACGTTGAACGTGAGGTTCGTGCCGGAGGCCGGGCCGCCCGCGATCGCGATCGCCGCGTCGGTCGAACCGAAGATTCCCTGCAGCACATCGTTGAGATCGCTGTCGCCGACCTTGCTACGGCTACAGAAGGCGAGCAGCTCCTCGGTGAGGACGTTGCCGCCGATGCCAAGCTGCCCATAGAGGGGGCTGTCCGTACGGTGCAGCCAGGCCATGCCATCGCGTTGGACGATCGCGGCCTGAACCTCACCGGCAGCGAGCCGATAGAGGCAGTCGACGGTACCACCGGCCGGGTAGGCCACGACCGTCTCGCCGGACTGCGCGGACACGAAGCCGGACATAAGGGTCGCCTTCTCGTAGTACGAGTTTGCGGGCGATCCGGTGCAGATCCGGTATTCGCCGCCGGTGTCCCGCATGGGGGCGACGCTGGTGATCGGTTCGATCGGGGTGAGCCCCCCGGCATACGCGGACGAAGCCGTAAGCATGGCGGTCAGGCTGCCAAAGATGAGAGCGGAAGGATTCCGCATGTTCGATCTCCACGTGATGTTGCGCAACGGCTCCGAGTCCTGAGATTGGGTATGTAAAGAACCC
>CAYWKE010000003.1:0-17618 GCA_964459075.1 uncultured Candidatus Saccharibacteria bacterium
CGTTTTCGCAATCGGTCGCACTTTCTGCTACACTCGGTGCATTAGTCGCGCGGTCTTTGCTGAGGAGTTTAAACCTGCGTTTAAACCCCAACTGCGAAGATCGCTCAATAATTCACACATCATATGAAGCAGAAGACCTACTCCATTGAGGTCGGCGGCAAGACCTTGACCGCCACCTTTAGCGACCTCGCCGAGCAAGCCGACGGCTCGGTCATCCTCACCTACGGCAACTCATCAGTGCTTGCGACCGTGGTCATGAGCGACAATCGTGAGACATCCATGGGCTACTTCCCGCTCTCGGTCGAGTACGAAGAGAAGTACTACGCGGCCGGCCGCATCATCGGCGGCCGCTTTCAGAAGCGCGAGGGCAGGCCCAGCGAGGAGGCCGTGCTCTCGGCACGCGTCGTCGATCGCACCATTCGCCCGCTCTTTGATCACCGCATCCGCAACCAGGTACAGGTCATCATCACCATTCTCTCCATCGATGAGGACGACCCGGACATTCTGGGTGCGAACGCCGCATCACTCGCGCTTGCCGTGAGTGACATCCCGTGGAACGGCCCCGTGAGCGCGGTGCGTATTGGGAAGAAGCGCGACGGGCAGATGGTCATGAACCCCACCTACCTCGACCGCCAGCACGAGGACTACCACTACGATGTCTTGGCCTGCGGTAAGGACGGCATGATCAATATGATCGAGGTCGGCGCCACCGAGGCGAGTGAGGACGAGCTGATGGATGCACTGGCAAGCGCGAGCGCAGAGATCGAAAAACTCCAAGCATGGCAACTGGCGATCGTGAAAGAGATCGGTAGCGACGTGCGCCAAGTGGAGGTGACCGAGATTCCCCAGGAGATGATCGCACTCTTCAGTGAGCACGTTGCGCCGAAACTATCCGAGCACGTCATCTGCGGGCACCCGGGGAAGGGGGAGTTGGGCGCACTGAAAGACGTGTGGAAGGCAGCGCTCGCAGAACACCTCCCTGAGGCGAACAAGAGTGATGCGGATGACTACTTCGAGGAGCGCGTCGACGAGGAGCTGCACCGCGCTGCGGTCGAGGATAATGCGCGCGCTGATGGTCGTGGGTTTGGTGAGGTGCGCCCCCTCTTCGCGCAAGCTGGTGCTGCCTTCGCCCCCATGGTGCACGGCGCCGGACTCTTCTACCGAGGCGGTACGCACGTCTTCACCGCGCTCACGCTGGGCGGGCCCGATGATTCGCAGCTCATCGATTCCATCGAGGAGGATGAGACCAAGAAGCGCTTCATGCACCACTACAACTTCCCCCCGTTCGCACCAGGCGAGACGGGCCGCGTGGGCGGTTTCAACCGACGCATGATCGGGCACGGAGCACTCGCTGAGAAATCGCTTGAGGCGGTGCTCCCCCCAATGAGCGATTTCCCCTACACCATTCGCCTTGTCTCAGAGTGCATGGCCAGCAACGGTTCGACCTCAATGGCATCCGTGTGTGCCTCCACCCTCGCCCTGATGGACGGCGGCGTACCGATCAAACGACCGGTCGCAGGTATCGCTATGGGTCTCATGAACTGGAACGGTGCGTACAAGATACTCACCGACATCCAGGGGCCGGAGGACCACCACGGCGACATGGACTTCAAGGTTGCGGGCACGAGTGTGGGTGTCACGGGTGTGCAGATGGATGTGAAGGTTGACGGCGTGCCGCTTGCGGTCCTCACGCAGGCATTCGCGGACGCGAAAGCGGCTCGACTCCACATTCTTGAGACCATCACTGCCGCCATCTCTGCACCACGACCCGAGGTATCACCGCGCGCACCGAAGATCGTAACCCTCTCCATCAAGCCCGAGCAGATCGGCTCGGTCATCGGCTCCGGAGGCAAGGTCATACAGAAGATCAAGGAAGAGACCGGCGTTGAGGAGATCACCATCGAGGACGATGGCTCTATCTTCATCACCGGCCGAGGCGATACGCCAGAAGCAGCGCGCACCATCATCGAATCCATTACCCACGAGTACCTGCCGGGCGAGATCTTCACTGGGGATGTCTCACGCGTTACAGATTTCGGGGCCTTTGTTACAATAGGACATAACACCGATGGGTTGGTACACGTTTCCGAGATCGCGCCGTTCCGCATTGAAAAAGTGAGCGACGCACTCTCGGTCGGGGAGACCGTCAAGGTGGTGGTGAAAGAGATCGATGAGAAGGGACGCATCGCTCTTTCGATCAAACGCGTCGATCCGGACTTTGCCACACGAAAAGGACTCGGGCCTCAGACCTCGTAGCCGCGGCACAGGAGGGGGCGCACACAGCCGATCGGTACTCGCTCCCATGGAACCAGAAACTCGACAACCAACACCCGCTACTACTCCCTCGCCCCCTGTGGGCGGGACGACCGGCGCAGGATCGACTCCCTCCCAAACGGCCGACGCGCCCGACATCGCGGCTATAGAGGAAGAGGCAAAGCGCCTGCGAGCTGAGCTTGCCGAGCTGGACAAGACGATACGCTCGGGTGTCGGGAAACCAAACCCTGCTCCTGTAGCGCCACCACCTGGCCCAACGAACACCTCCCCCAGCACCGCCCCGATGAGCGGGGACGCCGCGGTCCCGGAGCCGCCACCAGTCCTTCCCTCGCGACCCATCGCTCCCACATCAAACGCACAAAGCGAAGCGCACCCACAGCCCGCACCTCCCGGGGATCTGCGCGACTGGCAAGAGGTACCGATCGGGCACGATGAGGGTGCTGCCCCAGAAGCGGTTGCGGTGACCCCACGCGCGAGCCGCACCACAACTCCCGCGTCCCCTTCAGGAGATAACCTTTCGGCGCTGCGCTCTGAGGTACAATTCGGGGCCCGACCCCGCACCACCTCGCCGGAGCCCGAGGACCCATTTGATGTACAGGGGTTTGTTCCTGATGCCACCCAACCTACGCCTCAGACCACACCCCAGAATACTCCGCAGAGCAACGTGGATACTGTGGACGCAGATGCTGACCCCGCCCCCACGCAAGAAGTACCGCCCGAGCCCGCAGCTCTCACAAGCCAGGAGCCGGCAGCACCCGCTCCTGCTGCTCCCCCCACAGACACAACGCAGCGCGCAGAATCGTTCTTCGACACGGTCTCGTGGCAGTCACACAATCAAGACGCGCTCGCGCAGCTTGAGCATGCGCGAAAGCACAGTGTTCCATCTACCCCACCAGCTGCTCCAGCGCCACCTCCTCAGGCACCACCGCAAAGCGCACCTCCACAGCAGCAGGGGGCGGTTCCCTCTCAAGCCCACCCACCAGCCGCACCCCAGGAAGCCGCCGCACCGGAAGCGTCTCAACGTGTAGCGAGAGACGCGCAGAAGAATACAACCCCTCGCGCACGCGTGGTCGACCTGCGCACACTCGTGCATTCCGAGCACCCACAACCGACACCCATGAGCACGCCCCAAACCTCTCAGCAAGAGCTCAGCACACACGAGGGGTCTGCCTCATCAGCTGAAGAACGTGGGCCCACCTTTGACACGATGCTTACCAAAGCGGTCGAGTCGGATGATGCACCCACCCATCCTCCCTCCACAACACCTACTACCACCCCTAACGCTTCTGCATCGCCCGAGCTGCACGCAGAGAACCATGTAAGTGAACACGGAGACGTGGTCGAGGATGAGCCGCTGTTCCCAACGACCAAGGACGAGAGCTCGGGAGAGACGACCCTCGATCTCTCCCAGCCACTACAGGATGAACGTGGGGCCATCAATGAACTTGATCGATTCTCACCCACACCGCACGGGGCACCCCCCGTAAACACACCCGCAGTTCACGCACCCGACGTTGCAGCGACGCAACGTCCGCTCCAACCCAGCCAAAGCGAGCGGAGAGTTCCTCCACAAAAGAACACTCCCACGCAGAGAGCACAGGAGATACCCACCGTAGAGAAACCCACGCCTACACCCCCTCCACCCCAGAGCGTTTCATCTCCTACTCCCGCAGAGCAGCCCCGTATGGTTCCCCCTGCCGATACACTCCCCTCAGCAACCCCTCTCTCGCCGCCACCACCCGAACCACACCAGGCTCCTCCGGCTACACCCCACCAAGAGATGCCGTCTCCTCAAGCACCTACCACGCCTCCGGCAGAAAAAGAGCACCTCGCATCTCCTCTTCGCGATCAAGTGGGTGAGGAGAAACAAGGCACCTCACCTACAGCAGCCCCGACGCCTGCTCCGGCCACTTCGCAACCCACAGGCCCTGCGCCCGCGCTCACTGCAGCGCCTCCAATACCTGCCGCACTCAAGCAAGAATCGGTCCAACTCGATGGAGAGACGACCCCGCCACCCAGCTCCACGCTCAGACCCATTCGCACCTTCAAGGATGATCTCGAGCAGACCGTGCAGCGCCGCGCGACCTCTGTTGTTGATGTCGCCACCGCTGAAGAGAACAAGAAGAACCAAAACAAGAAGCGCTCGGTCCCGAAGCAACGCGCGGGGAACGGGACGATCATCAAGGTCGCGCTCATCAGTCTCTTTACCGGCATGACCCTCGTTATTGGCTTCTTCCTCTTCGGGTTCGACTTCACACCGAGTGAAGATGTGTTTGATGTTGAGATACCCGAGTACGTGTTCGCAGAGGATAACAAAGAGATCGACGTCACCGGGCTTGCCCGACGTGAGTTGCTGCTCACCCTTGAACGCGAGGTGGAGAACGTGGATGTGAGGCAGGGCGCTATCGCCAACCTCTACCTGGTACGGAAAGAAACGCTCGAGGATGGCGGTGAGCTGACAACCCATGTGCCGACCGCGGAGCTCCTGAGCACCTTCAGTGAGACCTTACCCTTTGAGCTCTCAGAGTACCTGGACGACGTGCCGATGTTCGGCGTACACGCACGCGTGCGTCCAGCACCCTTCTTCATCTTCAAGACGGTCCACTTCGGCAACGTCTTCTCGGGCATGACCAAGTGGGAAGAGACCATGCAGGCTGACCTCGCACCGCTCTTTGGCGACGCGATCGAGGTCACCCCGCAACTGCGGAGTGCGACCTCCACCCTGCCCGACCGCAACGAGCCAACGCCGGGTGTGTGGATCGATGATGTGGTGAGCAACAAGGACGTCCGCGTGTTGCGGGACCAGCGCGGTGAGGTCGTCCTCCTCCACTCGTTCATCAATCCCCAAACGATCGTCATCACGACGAATGAGGAGACCTTCTCGCAACTTGTCGAGCGCGCCTCAACGAGGACGTACTAGCGGCACCTCTGCATGCGATGCCAGTCGAGACATTTGCATGCACTTCTCACCGAGAAATTGCGATACCAGCACGGTTTGGTAGTATGGTCATCTATGGATACGACACAGTATAGAGAAGCACTTGAAGCAGAGAAGCTCGCCCTTGAGGGGCAGCTCAACAAAGTTGGCGCGGAGACCGAAGCGGGGGTATGGGTACCCACCGCCTCTGAGCTCGCGGTCGACCAAGCAGATCAGAACGAGGTCGCGGATGCGACCGAGGACAGCAACGAACACGTCGCTCTCGTGAGCGATCTCTCGGCACGATACCGCAACGTGATGCGCGCACTGCGAAAGATCGAGGAGGGAACCTTCGGGTTGGACGAGCTTGACGGACAACCCATTGAGGAGGACCGCCTTGCTGCGAACCCCGCCGCGCGCACCCGCAAAGCCAACATGGAGCGAGAGGGCGAGCTGGAGGAGTAGTGACCACACTCACACTAGCGAACGCGCCCGGCCGTAGGCCGGGCGCGTTCGCTCTGTGTATGGTACGTTCATACCAGCATAGACAACTGGAGGGGTCGTGATGCGTCGAAACCTCATCGCGCTCGCTCTCCTCATCGTGAGCGTATGCGCGGCAGTGGCAACAGGGGAGCCGCTCGTTGCCACGCTCGTTGGCGCCGGTACACTCGTCCTGCTTCTGTGGTAAGAAGCAGGGCGCTCCTCGTTTGCCTGGGTGTTACACACCACGACCTCTCTACGCGCACACATGCGCACACAATGGTTGTATACTGAGTGTGATGTCCTTTGCTCGCGTTCACGCCGCACAACCCGGCTACCCACGGGCTACCCCGGTCGCGGTCGAGTGTGACCTTGCAAAAGGGTTGTACAGTTTCGCGGTCGTGGGGTTGCCCGACAAGGCGGTCGAGGAGGCACGTGACCGCGTCTCGGCCGCCATCAAGCATGCCGGATTCGACTCTCCCAAGAGTCACTCACGCAAGGTTGTCATCTCACTCGCACCGGGCGACCTCAAGAAGGAAGGGCCGCTCTTCGATCTCCCCATCGCGCTCTCCTACCTCCTCGCAGCAGAAGAGGTTTCATTTGAACCCGAGCGTTGTCTGTTCGTCGGCGAGCTTGCACTCGATGGGAGCGTGCGCGCCGTGCGTGGAGTGCTCTCGATCGCACTCGCTGCGCGCGAGGGTGGGTTCCGCGAGCTCTACGTTCCGCGAGCGAACGCTCGTGAGGCGGCACTCGTCTCTAGCATCACCGTCTACCCGGTCGACTCTCTGAGCACCCTTGTTGCTCACCTCACCTGCGACGAGCAGGGTCAGGTGGACGACCTCCCGAGCAAACCCTCCCCGCTACGCATCCCCCCTCAAGAGCGGACCGAACTCGCGCCTGCGTTGCACGCACCCGACATCGACTTTAGTGATGTGCGTGGTCAAGACCTTGCCAAGCGCGGACTCACCATCGCCGCCGCCGGTCGGCACAACATCGTGTTGCATGGACCACCCGGGACAGGGAAGACCCTGCTCGCGCGCGCCTTCGCCGGCATCCTCCCCCCACTCACGTTCGCTGAAGCGCTCGAGGCGACCATCATCCACTCGCTCGCCTCCTCACTTGAGGGTGATCTCATCGCCGCGCCGCCGTTCCGCTCACCCCACCACTCGGCCAGTCATGTGTCCCTGGTGGGTGGGGGGACCAACCCGCGACCGGGAGAAGTTACGCTGGCACACCGCGGCGTTCTTTTTCTGGATGAGTTCCCCGAGTTCGAGAAACGCTCCCTCGAGGCACTGCGCCAACCACTCGAAGATCGGATGGTGACCGTCTCGCGCGCAAAGGGAACCGTTACCTACCCGGCGAGTTTCATTCTGGTTGCCGCGATGAACCCGACGCCACAGGGCGGCGCTGAGGAACCCGGGCTCATCAACGAGCGAGAGCGCGAGCGCTACCGCAAGAAGATCTCCGGCCCCATCGTGGACCGCATCGATATGTGGATACCGGTTCTCCATGTCCCACACGAAGAACTCTCTACACCACGCGACCCCACAGTACTCGGCCCTACGACAAGTGCGGTGCGCGCCGAGGTCGCTCGTTCTCGTGCGCTCCAAGCACAGCGCTTCGGGGAAGCAGGGAAGTGCAACAGCGATATGAGCGTTCGCGACCTTGAGACGCACGTCACACTCTCGCCTGTGTGTACCACGCTCCTCAATGACGCTGCGAAGAAACTCGCACTCTCCCCGCGTGCCTACCACCGCGTGATGAAACTTGCGCGCACCATCGCCGATCTTGACGACGCGACCCACATCACTGAGGCACACCTGCTTGAGGCTCTCCAGTACCGCCCGCGGAGTGTATTTGGGTGAGCAGGTCTATGATATGGTAGGTGGATGCGCATAGGCACACGCACCCGACAGAGCGGCTTCACGCTCATGGAACTTCTCATCGTTATCGCCATCATAGGTATTCTCTCCACGGTAGTGCTGGTGATGGTCGTTCAGTACCGTGAGCGCGCCATGCTGAACCGCACCCTGTTGGAGATGAGGAGTATGCAGACGGCGATCGAGCTCTACACAGCAGACAACGAGGGAGACTACCCTGCCGATGTTTCTCGTGGGTTGCCGCCAGGTCTCGAACTCTACCTCCACAATCCTGCTGATGCAGGCGCGTGGCCCGATGCTCCGTTCCCCGGTTCGGTGTACGACTGGGATGCGTGGACTGACCCGGTGACCAGCGAACCGATCTACCAGCTCAGCGTTCGCTTCTGTCCACAAGGCGGTCCCCTGAGCGCATGCAACTTCCCGGACGAATCGTGGGCCGCTGGTTTTGGTATCAACAGTGCGCTCTACTTTTGCTTTTCGGGTCCATGCCGTCCACACATCAACGAAGATGCCGACTACCCAGGCTACTGCGTGAACTGCTGACGGGCTCAGGTCGTGCTAGACTCCCTCCATGCAGCACGACTTTCTCCAAGCGCGCCAGGATGAAGAGCTGGTTGTCCTCGAAGGCTTTCACGCGTGGAAGCACACCGTTCGGTTCGGGGCAGAAGTAGAGAGAGTGGTCACTGATGATCGTGCGGCACTTATCGCGCTTGCCGAGCAGCTTGCCCCTGAGCTTGTTGAGCACGCGCGAGAAGTTGAGGAGGTATCACCGGAGATCTTCACCACGCTTTCGCCCACGCCTCCCAACTCGCACGTCATCGCGCTCGCCGAGCGACGTGTCCACTCGTGGGACACGCTCAGTGCACGCGAGGGTAGGGCCGTCATCCTCGACCACCCGCGCAGTCCGCACAACGTCGGCGCGGTCATCCGCGTTGCGGCTGCGTGCGGCATTGCGGGCGTCGTCATTTTGGGTGAGGTCGACCCGTGGCACCCGAGCGTCGTGCGCGGTGCTGCGGGATTGCAGTTTGCGGTACCCGTCCTTCAGCTCGATACGCTTCCCGCGACCGACCACCCCCTCATCGCGCTTCATGAAGTGGGCACCCCACTTCCCGAAGCTACCATTCCAGAGAACGCGCTGCTCGTCTTTGGCAACGAACGCCGCGGCATATCACAGGAGCTGCGCAAACGCGCAGCTCAGACGATATCTATCCCTATGCAGGAAGGCGTCTCTTCGCTCAACCTCGCAACGAGCGTTGCGGTTGTGCTCTATAGCTAGAGCTCCGTCTCATCGCTCCATCCTTGCTCACGCGCGTAGTCCTGAAGCTGTCTTAGTGCAGAGGTCATTGGTCCGAAGTCTTGCATCAAGATGCCCTCGTCTCCAATCAGTGAATCAACCTTTTCCTCGTAGCGCGTATTCGCGACTGCCATTTCTAGCGTCGTCAGGTCATCAAAGATCTTTCGAAGACCATCCTCTGCCGCTTCTCTAGTTGCATCTTTGTGCGTTTCTGCGACATCAGGTCCATACTGCTCGAGAAGCTTCTGGTTCATTTGCTCGCTTGCGGCAACAGACTCAAGTAAGCTTTTAGCCGATTCATTCAGAGCTCCTGCTAGTTCGACAAACGCAACAACGCCTCCATGCTCAGCAGCCTCCCACTCCTCCTCAGTATCAACATGTGCGAGGCCATACTTCTCAAAGAGTGGTGCTACGGTATGGAAAGAAAACTCCCGTTGAGTCCGAAGCTCTTCGAGGTGGTCCTCAAGAGCGGGATCTGTGGTGCGCTCCTGCGCAGATGCGTCTTGCGGAGTCAGCACAATACCTGCGGCGACGAATAATGCCCCGAGTGCGGGACGTTTGAACCTCTTAATCTCATGTTCCTCAACGTGTCGTCCCTCGTTGGGGGGGGGAGTAAATCCTTCCATTGATAGTATCGGTTAGTTGATATGCTAATACACTACCACACAGCCCGCTCGGTGAGAGCGGGCTTCATGCTATCTCAAGCGTATGTCTTCGAGCCTAAAACGGATTCGCCGCGCCGCGGACCTCGAAGTGGAGGTGGGGGCCGGTGGAGCGGCCCGTGTTGCCGACGTAGCCGATGACCTGGCCGGCGACGACCGAGCCGCCCCAGACCGCCAGTCCCGAGAGGTGCGAGTAGAGCGTTTGCGTGCCGTTGGGGTGGTCGATCACCATATAGTTGCCGTAGCCACCGTTCCAGCCCGAGCCGCGCGCGACGATAACCTCACCCCCCGCGGACGCAACGATCGGCGTGCCGACCGGTGCTGCGTAGTCAACGGCGTTGTAGCCGTGTAAGCCCTGGGTGCGCTTCCCGCCGGGCAGAGGATGGGTAAAGTAGCCCTGCGTGGTGTGGGTAGGTGCGGGGCTGCTCGCGCTCGTGTAGCTCTGTTTGGCTGAGGTGGGTGCACTCTCGGCAAGCTCTCCGCCGGGGATCGTAATGGTGCCGCCTGGCACGATCGTATCTGACGGCGAGAGCCCATTGAACTGGCGGATCTCGTCGATGTCGCCATTGTATGCCTCGGCGATCTCAGAGAGGGTCTCGCCCTCATCAACTGTGTGTTGCACACCCGAGATCGGAAGGATAGTGAGTGTGTCGCCGGGCTGGATAGCTTTGCTCTTTGAGAGGTCGTTCGCCCACCGAATGGTGTTGACCG
This sequence comes from uncultured Candidatus Saccharibacteria bacterium, assembly GCA_964459075.1. Taxonomy (GTDB): domain Bacteria; phylum Patescibacteriota; class Minisyncoccia; order Phycocordibacterales; family UBA12088; genus CAYWKE01. The sequence continues at coordinate 10,219 of CAYWKE010000003.1, forward strand.
AGACGTCGAACATCTCCGCGATCTGGGAGAGTGAATCGCCCTCGCGCACGATGTAGAGCGAGATAGCACCAGGATCTTTCGGGCGCTCGGTGAGATCTGCCTGTGACCCAAGCGGTCCGATCGCAGCAACGAGCGCATTCTCTTCAACGATGATGTCGCCTCCGCCGCGCGCCGGGTTCGGATCCTGGTGACGAGCTGCCTTCAAAAGCTGCATGGTCTGTGAATTGCCCGTTGCCGTACCCGTGGGTACCAATCCCTGTGTACTATCGCCTGATGCTGCAACCGTCGGACCAAATGCGCTGGTGATGAAGTACCCCACCGCAAAGATACCCAGTAGGGTGAGAAAGCCAACAAGTAGACCAGTGCCAAGCGTCCCCGTGCCGATCCATCGCTTGCGGGGTTCTTGCAGCGCTCCATATGTGTCCTGGCCTCGCTTCAGGAATCGAATATACGAGGGCTCAGGGTCTGAAGGGTGTTCTAGAATAAGGCAATGGGGCGCTGTGTGTCGGAACTATCGGTGGGGTTCGACCGAGATACAGATCTCGAGGGGCCCCGCTCGTGCGGTCGTACAGCGCTTCGAACTACTGTAGCAAGCCCGCAGCAGCCGGCAACTAGAGACATACACAGCCTCGTGTGGTGCGCTCACGAGCGTAAAAGTACGGCTTATTTCCTTGATGGTTACCCCCGTGCTATCATGGGACTGCATGCACAAGACCACACTTAATCCTGCTCAGCAAGAGGCGGTCAACACCCTTGCGGGGCCCCTCCTCATCCTCGCGGGCGCGGGTGCCGGGAAGACCAAGACCATCACGCACCGCATTGAGAACCTCATCGAGAGCGGCGTGGCACCGGGGAAGATACTCGCGGTCACGTTCACCAACAAGGCGGCGCGCGAGATGCGCGAGCGTGTCGAGGCACTCCTTGCGGAGCGTGGCCGAGCTCTCGACGGCGAGCTCCCGACCGTCTCCACCTTCCACGCACTCGGGGTCTCCATCTTGCGTGCCAACGCGAGAGTCTTCGGCCTCACCCGCCACTTCACCATCTACGACCGGAGCGACTCCGTGCGCGCAGTTAAGGCGGCGGTTGTCGAGAGCGGACTCGATCCCAAGCAGTTCACCCCGCGCACCATCCTCGGCACTATCTCACGTGCGAAAGGCGATGGGGTGAGCCAGAAGTCATATGAGGCGGACGCAGGAAATCAGTTCTGGCCACGACTGGTCGCTGATGTGTGGGCGCGCTACGAGCGCACCCTGAAAGAAGCGAAGGCGCTCGATTTTGATGACCTCTTGGTGAAGACCTACGAGCTCCTGCGTGACCACGAGGACGTACGACGACACTACCAAGACCGCTGGCACTACGTGCACGTAGATGAGTACCAGGATACGAACAAGGTGCAGTACGAGATCGCGCGTCTGCTGGTCGGCGAGCGTCGCAACATCTGCTGTGTGGGCGACATCGACCAGAACATTTACGCCTGGCGCGGCGCCTCGATCGATAACATCCTGGATTTTGAGACAACCTACCCAGACGCGAAGGTCGTCTTGCTTGAAGAGAACTACCGCTCTACCAAGACCATTCTCGCGGTTGCCAACGACATCATCGAGAAGAACCTGTACCGCAGGAAGAAGACGCTTTTCACCAACAACGAGGATGGAGCGCAGATGCGTCTCTTTGTGGCGTATGATGAAGCGGATGAAGCAGCGCACGTTGCTCGCAGCGCACGCGAGCTCATCGAAGCGGGCACCGACCCCAGCGAGATCGCCGTTCTCTACCGGGCAAACTTCCAATCGCGTGCTCTTGAAGAGGCGTGTCTTGCGGGCGATCTACCCTACCAGGTCTTGGGAGTGAAGTTCTTCGAGCGCAAAGAGGTGAAAGACGTGTTGACCTTCATTCGCGCAGCGCTCGCACGAAGCTCGGGCGACATCGCGCGCGTCGTGAACGTGCCTGCGCGCGGCATTGGAAAGGTCACGCTGCTGAAAATGCTCACCGGCGAGGAAGCGAAGATGACGCCCTCTGTGCGCACGAAGGTCGCCGCCTTCTACGCACTCCTTGATGACATTCGGGCACATGCCGAGCGAGAGACACCGTCCGCGACCGTGCGCTTCGTGGTTGAAGTGTCAGGGCTCGAAGCGCACCTCACCAAAGGAAGCGAGGGGGATCAAGAGCGACTGGAGAACATCAAAGAACTCGTAACGCTCGCGACACGCTACGATCAGCTCCCTCCGGAAGAAGGTATCGCGAAGTTGCTCGACGACGCGGCGCTCACCTCAGACCAAGATGAGCTGAAAGAGGAGCAGTCTGCCATCCGCCTCATGACGGTTCATGCGAGCAAGGGGCTCGAGTTCGACCACGTGTTCATCACCGGACTTGAAGAGGGCTTGTTCCCTCATGAAAAGATAGGAGAGGAGCGAGACGACGATGAGGAAGAGCGACGCCTCTTCTACGTCGCGCTCACGCGCGCGAGGAAGCAGGTGCACCTCTCCTACGCGAGCGCGCGCACCATCTTCGGCAGCCGTCAGGTCAACCTTCCCTCCGAGTTCATCACCGACATCGATGATGCGTACCTCGAAGCGGTGAATGGCTCACCGGATACCGATTGCTCCGAAGCGCTGCGCGTCATCTTCCTTGATTGATATGCCTCCCAAACGCTCGCTCAGCCAGAACTTTCTGACCGCGCCCGGTGTTATTGATGCCATTGCTGAGGCGGGCGAGCTCACGGCGGACGACGTTGTGCTTGAAGTTGGGCCGGGGAAGGGGGCTTTGACGCGTGCATTCCTCGCGCGCGGTGCGCGCGTCATTGCGATCGAGAAAGATGATGGGTTGGTCGCGCAGCTGCGAGAAACGTTCGCGCACGAGATCGAGGCAGAACGGCTCACGCTCATTCACGACGATGCGCTTTCGGTCGACCTTACTACACTCGGATTGTCTGCGGGTTCCTACAAACTCCTCGCGAACATTCCCTACCACATCACCGGGCTTTTACTGCGTCACTTCCTCACGCACGCATGTCAGCCCGAGCGCATGGTGTTTTTGGTACAGAAGGAGATAGCCGAGCGCATCGTTTCGCGTGATGGAAAGGGAAGTTTGTTGTCGTTGTCGGTTGCTGCGTACGGCACGCCGCGGCTGGTACGCAAGGTCGCGGCGGGGAGCTTTTTCCCGCGCCCCAAGGTCGACTCGGCGGTCATCGCTATCGAGCACATCTCGCGGGAGCGTTTTGCTGACGCAGCTGCCGAGGAGCGTTTCTTCACCCTCATACATGCCGGGTTCGCTCAAAAACGAAAGCTACTCGCAGGAAATCTGAAGAGCGTCATGGACGACCCAGCCGCACGCCTTGCGGCGTGCGGCATAGACGAGAAAGCGCGAGCAGAGGAGCTCGCGCTGTCGCAGTGGGTGTGTCTTGTGGAGGAGGGCTAATATCCTCAGCTACACTTACACATCATACCCCCGGTAATGACGTACCATCAATGAGAATGCTGCCCACCGGCTGGGGAGCTATAGGTACGCACACTTTTCCAGCCCATATAAGACATGGTGCAGGAGGCGCGTTCAAGCCAACGTGCCAGACGCCCGGTGTTGCAACTTGTTGGTACTCATAGATCTGACTTGCGGGAGTGTATACGGTCACGGTGGGAGTTGGCGGCCCAATGATGATGAGCTGGTTGGGAACCGAGCAGGTGCAGGGAAGCACCTCACCCCGCCCGCCATAGGGATCATTCGGGATCACCGCACTCTGCAGTTCACTCACTACAGCAAAGGAGAGTGCTCCCGAGGTAAGCAGCGTCGAGAAGAGGAGTAGTACGCTAGTAGGTCTCATATAGAGTGAGGTTATCGCAAGTAAGGGTGATACGTAAAGCCGTGGGAACGTCTACAGTGACAGGGTAGTGGTGACGGGCGACCCAGAGATACCATTGTCGTTGCGCAGGTAGATGTACACGGGGCCGAAGTTCTGTCGCTCACTCTGCGGTCGTGGTGATTCAATGAGTGGCTCATCGGGAAAGACGCGCAGCGTGAATGAAAGAGACGTGCCATCGGGTGAGGGGAGGTTGGAGAAGAGGCCATACGTAGTCATGACGTCATTCCCTTGCGGTGTGAAGCCGGTACCCCGCACCGTGATCCTACTCCCTTGGGTGACCGTTTGAGGACTCACCGAGGTGACACGTGGCGGCTCCGTCCCAGGTCTGGTCACCACAAAGAACGTGTCGTTCTCGCTCAGGGTATTACCGCGGCGCAGAGTGACCTTGTGCATGCCGTAGGGCAGGTTGTTCGGAATGGTGAACTCAGCCGTGCGCGAGCCGCCGTTCGTTGAGCCCACGGTCGCAATGGTGCGCTGTGTCCCATCGCGCGAGGTAAAGATGATCCGGTTGCTACCGCCGAAGCCAGCGCCCAAGAGTTGGATGCGCGTCCCGCGCGGCCCCGTGTAGCTCGTTGGCCCTTGCAGAAGTGGCACTCCAGAGTAGCCCGAGCCGATCTCATCCGCGTCTGGCAGATCCTCGGAGATCGATGTGAATCGCATCAACTGCCAGAGTGAGGTGCTGCACGATGCGTTCCGACACCCACACTTCCACTGCGAGCCGGTCCACGTGCAGACATACCCTACGACGTACATTTCGTTCTCGGCCTCAGCCTGGGTGAGGGAGAGCGTGGTGCGTGCGGGGCCGGTTATCCATGCATCAGCAAGGAGCTCGGTCCCTGTAAGGGTGAAGCGCTTCCACGTACCGTTGCGGTAGACATAGCCCTGGTGGTAGGTGTACTGCCACTCATCCGTCGTGCCGACCGTGACGCGTGCCTTGCGACCATCACACTCGACCGACACCAGTGCCTCGTTGGTTCCCTGGACCACATTGAATGCAGAACCATAGCCCTGGGGTACCCCTTGCGATGGGGTGTAGGTATTGCACGGTGCGTAGGCAGCGTGCGCATCCGTTCCCGCAAGGAGTATGAAGAGCACCACAACCGTGAACAGATACGCTCGCACCATAGTGAGTTCAGTATAAACGAGTCCTCGCCCGTGGCATACTAGCTGTATGGAGCGGGCTGTTGATTTCCTCTGGGCGCGAATGCGTGAGCCGCGAAGCTATCTGATCGCCGGATCGCTCTATGGCGTGTGGATACTCTTCCCACTCACCACGTTACATGGGTGGTGGTGGCTCACCGACGGCGGTTTCGTGTGGCATGCACGATTCATACTACTATGGCTTCTGGCACTAGCGATCGCGATCGTGGGGGGCGGCTTGATACCCTATATGATCGCACACCTCGCCAAGCGATTCTCAAGCACAACGGTTGTCGGCGACATGGTGATCTTTGGCCTTGTGTGGTGTGCTTTGGAGCGACTGCGCGAACCGCTTGTGTACGGATACACCTGGGGGCACCTTGGTTTCGGCGCGGTCGTGAGTCCGGCGCTTACGCAACACGCGAGCTGGGGTGGGGTGTACGCGTTGAGTTTTCTGTTCGCCGCCGCTCTGGTGGGTGTCGTTCGTTCGGTGCTGTGGGGGCGGCCACACGCACTCGCGTGGCCACTTGGTGCGCTCATGCTTGCGTGGGGAAGTGGTCTCATCATTCTTACGACCTACCAACCACCCGAGCCACCTGCAGCGCTCATGGCACTGCACACCGGCCTCGACACCCAGGAGACCATGCGCTACTCAGGCGCTGAGGCGACCCTGAAGCAGCTTGAGGAGGCGCTTGCGTACGGAGCTGAGGTCATCCTCTTGCCCGAAAATGGCTTCCCCATGATGGAGCTCGACACCGAGCTCATGCTTCGTGGGAAGCCCACCGAAGGGCGTGTATTGGGGCTTTTTGAGGAGTTGCTCGCGCTCTCGAGACAGCATCCAGATACCACGATCGTCATCGGCCTTCATATATATGAAGCAGATGGGACCTACAATGCGCTTCTTGCCCTTAGAAACGGCATCTTCACGAGCGTCTACCGCAAACGTGTGCTCATGCCGTTTGGAGAAGTGGTGCCCGGCTTTCTGGAGCGTCACCACACTGGGGTCTTCCAAGCAGGAGAGCGCGAGCAGACGTTCGTCGTAGGCGACGGTATCCCCGCGACCCCGCTTCTGTGTTCCGAGGTGAACTACCCGCGCTTGGCGAGCATCCCTCACTCACCTCTCATTCTCAACGCATCGAACGACTCGCTCTTTGACAACGCCGGCGCTTCTCGCATGAACGACATCCAGGCACGCTTCCGCGCAGTGGAGAACCGCGCGTGGCTCGTCCGCGCGGTCAAAGGCGGCACCTCCTCGATCATCTCACCGAGCGGTGCGGTCGTTACTCGCTCACGTGAGCCGTTCGAACCGGAAATACTCATGGTGCCCACAGGAGAACGTTTTAGGGTCTCGGATGCTTCCGCTCGATGAGCGTGATGGTGGAGTCTGCTCGTGAACACTCTGACGCTGCGCGTGTCGCATTCGGCCTGATTCGCTCACGCTCACCCACGACCATCACAAGCTCACGATATATCGTATGATTTATACTATTGTTTTTAAACGTATTATTGTTACTGATGTATGTGGTGTTCTGCAACAAGACGGGCTGGGGAGCTTGATACACATTTGCTGTTCATACGATATATCGTATGATTGAGGTTACGTGCCGCACGTTTCAAAGAAACAGCTGGATGAGAAAACCCTTGGCGAACTTGATCGCTACCTCTTCACGCTGATGCGCAACACTGGCTCAAAGACGCGCACTGACATCATGCAAGAGCTTCTGACCCCGACCGAGAAACTGATGATCGCGAAACGAATTGGGGTGCTCTACCTCCTGCGCCAAGGACAGTCACCCTACCAAGTGCACGCAGTACTTGGGGTAAGCCCGTCAACCGTTGAGCGTTTTCAGAACGCTCTCCACAAGGGGGCGTACAAACGTACCCTTTCTTGGGTCCACACTCAGTCCCCAGAGGGAAAGCTCGAGGGGGTTCTAAAGACCCTCGTATCTCTCGTCATGACCGGACGGCCACGCTCGCTCAAAAAGATAGTTGAGGAGATGTAGGCGCGACTCTTCACTCCATCCGGTACTCCAGTACTCGCCCCCCCTCTGGCTGCGTACTGTATTCATATTTGAGCTCGTGCTTACAACAGAGTATTCAATTCATACGATATATCGTATGAATTATGTGGCTTTGCATAATGATCGGAGGGGGCAGAGGGTAAATTCGTCGCTTCGGTGTCCTTGCTCACCAGATATCTTTGAGACGCATTGTGGTGGGCACGAGTGAATTCATACGATATATCGTATGAATTCAGGGGCTTAATGTGTGGGTGTTGGAGAAATCATACGATATATCGTATGAAAATGAGGGCTTGGGATATGGGTTTTGGGGGGGTTCATGGGGGTTCATTGTTTGGGGTTGAGGAAGGAGGGTGGGGGTGAGGAGATACGTACGGTTGGAAGGG
>CAYWKE010000003.1:17718-47984 GCA_964459075.1 uncultured Candidatus Saccharibacteria bacterium
GTTGCTTTCGAGGACCAGACCCCCCAATGCCAACAGCATTGGGTTGAGGTTGCAGACTACTTCCACCGTGTCAAGGCAAGGAGTGGTGGAGGTATTGCGGGTGGGGGGTTCCCCATCTTGAAAATGGGGGTGCTCATGACAAAAATCAACACGAAGGACTGCCCCCCCTTACCAAAGGGGACCGTGGTCCCCAAGTCAATACCGACCCATTGAACTGCCAGTCCTCGGTGAGCACCGCTCACCGAGGACACACTCGTTTAGACTTTTCCACATTTAATCAAATACTTATACACCAATTCATCCACATGATGCCCTATACTGGTAGTGATCATGGGGTCATCACTGCGGGAGTATCTTCCCAGCACAGCGTTCGTGGGTGTCGCAATACCGCTCGTCATCGGCTTTGGTGTCGCGGGTGCGCTCCTCTACCTGAGCTTTGGGAACACACAGAAGGAGGTCGCGGCCGAAAGTGACCTCTCTGTGGTTGCGACCCAAGCACTTCTGGATTACCACTTTGCCGATAAGGATAGCGACGGCGACGGTCTACAGGACTGGGAAGAGGGCCTGTGGAAGACCGACCCGCAAAACCCCGATACTGACGGCGACGGTACGTACGACAATGAGGAGATACTCGCCCAGCGCGACCCCTTGGTCGCGGGCCCCGGCGACACCATCGCCTCCACCACCGCGGCCGCACAACTCGCGGCAGGCACCTCGAGCGACCTCACTCGCGACCTCTCGCGCAATTTCTTCGGCTCGTATTTGGAGTTGAAGACCACGGGGCAGTACAACGAGTTCAACAAAGAGCGCCTTTTACGCACCACCATTGCGCAGACCACCCGCAACAGTCAACTCGTCCTCTTCACCCGGGATGAGGTCACCGTCGTTCCCAATACCTCGGACACGCGCATTGCCTACGCACAGCTTTTGGTCGCGCAGATCGAAACGCTTTCCCCCCTGGAGGACGAGGTCGCCCTCACGTACCAAGCACTCTTGAATACCCCGGATGGGACGCCTGAGACCACCGCCAACATTGAGGTCACCCTCGCAGAGAACGCGCGGCTCTACGCGCTGTCCCGCGATACCCTCCTTTCAGCACCCGTGCCAGAGGGACTTGAGGATGCGCACCTCGCGTTCATCAACGTGCTCCACCGACAGCACCACCTCGTTCGCTCCTTGCGCGGCCTCTTCGACGATCCACTCCGCGCGCTCACGATGCTGGGGCAGTGGGAAGCGATAAGGCAGGATGCACGCACGTCGCTCGTAGATATTGCGAATACCCTTGAGGAGCTCGGGCTGACCCGAGAAGAGGTTCAGGGTCTATCACCTACACTATGATGCGCTCCCTCACCCGCACACTCGCAACATTCCTTATCACGCTTCTCATCGTGCCGGCATCAATTGGTGTGCTCGCACAGCCCAAAACCGTTCACGCAAACCCTTTCTTGGATGCCGCGACAGGGATTGGAGGCACCTTCGTTTCATGCCTGATTGGTCAACAAATCACCGGACTTATTAATGATGCGGTCACATGGATACAGGATACGATTTTTGGTGCGATTGAAGAGGTGCTGGGAATAGGAGGCGGTGAGGTGCCCGTTCATGACGAAGATACACACGAAAAGGTCGACAATAACACCGAAACCCGCGAAAACCGCGAATGTATCCTCGACGGCCTCGTCTGGACCATAGCCAACGTCCTCCTCGACTTGATGACGCAAGAACTTGTCGCGTGGATAGACGGCGGGTTTGAGGGGACGCCCGCATTCGTCTCCGACCCCGAAGGGTTCTTCTATAACGTTGGCAACACCGCACTCGGTCAGCATATCTGGGAGAGTGGCCTCAACTTCCTGTGCGAACCGTTCCGGCTGGACATTCAAATAGGTATCGAGTTGGAGTTCGAGCGGTTCCAGGATGATCTCAATTTTCAGTGTACCCTTACCGATGTCTTCACCAACGTGGAGAATGCGTGGGATTCCCTGGCGGGCGATTTCTCTGCGGGAGGATGGGACTCGTGGTTCACGCTCACCCAAAGTCCTCAGAACAACCCGATCGGGGCCCAGGTGTTGGCGCGCGACAAATCTCGCATCGTATTCGAGAGCGCCGTCGGCGCACGCAGTATGGAACTCGATTGGGGTGATGGATGGCACTCGCTACGCGATGAGGTCAATGGATACCTGAACATGCCGGGCATTTTCGTGCAGGCGAAGGTTGATTCGTACACAGACAACTACAAGAACCGGCTCGAGGTCGCGGACGATGTGAACGAGATCGTGCAAGCACTCGTTGCTTTCTTCGTCAACGAGGCGATCACCGGCTTCGGCTCATTGTTGCAGGGTGAAGGTGACACGATCAGCGGCGGTGACTACCTGACCGACTTTGCTTCGTACAACGCCGGCGGTAGCTCGGCCAACGCTATCCTCAACCTCGCGACCCAGGTGCGCCAGCAGGCAGAGTTTCTCGGTGAAACCCAGTACCTCCCCGAGCTGGACGGCTACATTGCAGAGCTAGAGGCAATGCTCACCGACTTCACCGTGACCGTCTTTGAGGGGCAGCGCGCGGAGGAGATAGAAGAGCGACTGGAGGAACTCTCAACCCTCCTGAATGAGATCGCACGCATCAACGACCTCCCCCTCACCGACGACTTCCCCGGCCTCACTGACGAACCAGTCCCCGAGCCGGTGCCGACCCAGCCGCCGATCACGCCTGACGGCTCCCCATCACCCGCGCCTGCGCCCGGCCCTGCCCCAGCACCAGGACCCGCACCAGGTCCAGACCCCGCTCCTACACCCGACCCAGGTGAAGGCGAATCTGCACCTCCTCCACCTCCACCTCCGCCAGCTCTTGGGGGAGGGTAGAGGTACCAGGAGACGAGTACGACGTCGTCGTAGTGTAGCACGAGGGATAGACTGTTCATGTTCACCATCCGCACAAACCAAGCCGCCGACCGCGCAGTACGCGTCCCTTCTCGGGTGCGCGGGGTAGGCACTGTTCGTTCTGTTCTGCGAACAGCGCTCTCCACATTCATCCTCGTGAGTGTTGTCATCCTCGGCGTTGTTGGGCCATGGGGTGGTGTAGCAGAGGCGGCGGATGTTGATTCGATTGTTTCTGGGGTAACATCAGCGGTTACCGGCGTACTCGCAGCCCCGCTCTCGCTGATATCGATGGGCTTTCACCAGCTCACCAGTTTGGTGCTGTGGGCATCCGGTATTGCACTCAACTATGTCAGTGTCGCCCTTGTGGTGCAGATGGGTTCCACACTGACCGTACCCAACACGCCCGACCTCATTCCAGGTATTGAGACCACGTGGACGATACTGCGCGACATCGCCAACCTCCTCTTCATCTTCGGTCTCCTCGTGATCGGCATCGGGACCATTCTTGGGCTGGAGGGGTACAGCTACAAGCGCCTGCTCGCTCGACTCATCATCGCAGCTCTCCTCATCAATTTCTCCCTCTTCTTCTCGCAAGCGATCATAGACTTCTCAAACCTCTTTGCCTCACACATCTACATCCTCATGGAGGACAATCCGGAGTGTATCGAGGGTCTGCAGACGACCCGTCTCGCCGGGTCTCACTTTGATACGTCGCTGGGAGCAGATGATACAGAGGGACTAGCAGCATGCCTGAACGATGGTGTCTCCGGGCGGTTCATGGAACTCACCCTGCTACAGACAGCGACGACCCACGAAGAGGGGTCCAGCACGTTCATTGACAATTACGCCAACGCTTTGTCTGCGGTCATCGATTCGAAAACATTCGTCGTCTACACCTTTGCGTCGATCCTCAACATCATTCTCGCGTTCGTGTTCTTTTCTGCGGCACTGATGCTCGTGGTGCGCTTCGTGCTTCTCACCTTCCTCATGATCCTCTCGCCCATCGCGTTCGCCGGCTTCGCACTGCCGTGGACCACGCCGTACGCGAACCAGTGGTGGAAGACCCTCATCAGCAACTCGCTCTTTGCTCCCATTTTCTTCCTCATGCTCTATATCTCTTCTGAGATATTCGACAGCATGTTCTCGATGCTGGCACAGAACGCCGGTTTCGAGGGCGGTCTCGGGGGCTTTTTGGCGGTCTGGGGGGGAGACACCGCGAACGCCTACTACATCAGTGTTCTGATCATGTTCATGATGACGGCAATAGGTGTCATCGCATCGCTCGTCATCGCCAAGAACATGGGTGCGTGGGGAGCGAACTGGTCGATGGGTGTGGCGGGTGCCGCAACCGGATTCCTAACCTTTCGAACTGCTGCTTTTGCCGGACAGAACACGGTTGGTCGTGCTACACGCGCCGTGGCTAACAGTGATACCGTGAAGAACACTGCGGCAAACTCAAAGTACGGTGCGGTTCGCTGGGGTGCCCGACAAAGTTTGAATGCCAGTGGAGCACTCTCAAAGTCCACGTACGACTTTAGGAACACAGCTGCCACGCGTCGCTTCCAGGAAGGGCTCAGTAGTACTGGTTTGAAGTTCGACCTCGGTAAAGGAACACAGCAGTCGTTTGATAAGACTCGAAATGAGACTACGGAGTATTGGAAGAAACAGGGTGAGCGACTTGGAGAAAAGAGCTTCTCTAAGGAAGAGGTCAAAGCGCGAAGTGAAATCGAAGATAATCGTGTTGCCGCGCAAGAAGAATATAAGAAGCAGAGTGCAGAACTTGCCAAGCTCAGAGCCGCGGGTAAGGAAGACGAGGTGAAGCGGCTGACTAAAAAGGACAAGGATGGTAAGGCTGTTGGTGCCTTTGCGAAAGCTGAGGAGAACATGAAGAAGATAGCGACTCAGCTGAAGAATATTGATGATTCAGCGAAAGCTCGGGGGGATGCGAGAAAACTGAACTTGGCTCAAAATATCTCGAAACCATCGACAATTGCTCGAATCACTGGTGAGGCAGCCGGCCAAGCTGCTGCTGCCACCGCGCTCCGCGCCCAGAAGACCAACCTCCAGCAGGTGGGAGATCTCTTGAAGAGGATGTCTGCAGAAGATGGGGGGGGAGGTGGCTCTGGGGGCGGGAGCGGAGGTGGAAGCGGTTCGGGTGGAGGGAGCGCTAGCGGAAGTGGAAGCGGGAGCGCAGGAGGTTCAGGCACACCAGGAACACCGTAGAAACATTCATGACACTGTATGATGCTCGACGATAACAGCAAACTCATCCAAGCCCGGTATCTCCAGCTTCCGCCGGAGATACAGGATCTCATCACCGCCGACCGCACGCGGAAGTTCATTCTCGAGCTGGGGAAACGGAACGGTGTGCACGTCGACGAGTTGGGTATCCTTGAGAACGAAATACTCATCGTGATGCTCGGGCTTGAGGATCCCGCTCGGCTTCCCGCGCAGCTGCGGGCTCGCGCGCACTTCTCAGAGGAGAAAGCGAGCGCGATCGCCGCAGAAGTGGACAAGCAGTTGCTCGCGCCGCTACGCTCGGCGTACGAGCGTCTCTACCACCTCGACCGCAGGCGCGCTGCCGGAGAAAAAGACCCCACCCTCGCGGGCCCCTCTGACCACGACCTTGCGAACACCGGCATCGGCGAGCTCAAGACGCAGCTGCCAGCGTCGGTCTTCTCGAGCAAGCGACCGCATGGGGCGACCACACCCACTGCACCTGAGCGCGAGAAGGGTCCTGGAGTAGAACACACACGACTTGCGGGAGAGGCTCGCGCCAAGAGCAGTGAGCGCACAGTAGAGGAGATACGAGAGAAGCTTCCAGCAAGAACCACGGTTCAGAATGACGTGGGTGACATACCAGAGAGTACCCACTCACCAGAGCCAGCGTCGCACCCACCTGCCGCCGACACCTCCCAGGAAGAGGAGACTGAGGCAGCTCACCCAAAGCAGCCCACACCCTCCGCTGAACCGCAAGCGGTACCGAGTAGTGGTGAGCAGACACCCACACCCTCGCCCGACAGTCAGCACGCTCCTGAACAACAACCATCGAGCCGCTATGCCCAGGACCCGTACCGCGAACCGATAACGTGAACCCCGTATGCGCTTTGAAGTACCACAATTCATCGAGGTCGAGGACAAGATATTCGGCCCCCTGACCTTCAAGCAGTTCAGCTACCTCGCCGGTGGCGTGGGGTTCGTGGTCATTCTCTACACCATGGTGGGCTTTGGGCTCGCGATCGCGCTGGGCTCACCTGTTCTGGTCCTGGGAATCGCTCTCGCCTTCTTTAAGGTCAACAACCGCCCCTTCGTCGAGGTCGTTCGGTCGTTCCTCCTCTACTCAACCAACCGGAAGCTCTACCTCTGGATGCACCACGAACGAAAACGACAGCCCGCGCAGCGTGCTCCTGAGGAGGATGAGACAAGTCGGGTTGCTCTTCGCACCAACACCCGCAGCAAGCTCAAGGACATCGCGTGGAGCTTGGACATCAAGGAGAGCATGTACGATTCAATGGATCAGGTGAAATAGTATGTCAGTCGATAACAAAGCAAAAGCGAAGGCAAGCCAAGAGTTCGTACCCATCGAACAGGTGCGTGACGGTATCGTCATCCTCAAGGACGGCTCTCTGCGGGCCATCCTCATGGCCTCATCGATCAACATCGCCCTGAAGTCCGAGGATGAGCAGTCGGCCATCCTCCTGCAGTTCCAGAACTTCCTCAACTCACTCGATTTCTCGGTGCAGTTCTTCATCCAGTCTCGTGAGCTCGACATTCGCCCCTACCTTGCCCTGCTCGAGCAACGCTACGTCGAGCAGACCTCAGAGCTCATGAAGATCCAGGTCAGGGAGTACATCGATTTTGTGAAAGGCTTCACCGAGGGGACGGACATCATGTCAAAGAGCTTCTTTCTCATCGTGCCCTACAACCCAGTCTCTATCTCCCTCGGCGGGAAGAAGGGTGGTGCCTTGGGGAGCATTCTCGGCAAGAAACAGAAAGACGAGAAAGCGGACGCAGAATCATTCGAGGAGCAGCGTACCCAGCTCGAACAACGCATCGATATCGTTCAGTCGGGGCTCGGGCGCACGGGAGTACGTGCGGCGATGCTCGGCACCGAGGAGGTCATCGAGCTCTTCTACAAGATGTTCAACATCGGCGAGCTGGATAGACCGATGGCCTTCGATCAGCAGCTCACCCAGCAATCTTCATAAGCTATGGGACTGTTCAGTTTTTCACCAGCAAAGGGGAAGGACAGCAAGCTCGAGTTGGAGCCGGTCCTCCCCCAGGATATCTACGAGGCCTCGACCTTGGAGCTCAAGGACGTGCTCGCCCCGTCGGCTCTTGAGATCACTCCGCGCGAGCTCAACCTCGGCGAGAAGATCAGCCGCTCATTCTTCGTCATCTCCTACCCCCGCTACCTCTCGGATAACTGGTTCTCGCCGATCATCAACCTCGACAAGGTCTTCGACATCTCCATTTTCGTGCACCCCATCGATACGAGCTCGACCCTGAAGAAGTTCCAAAAGAAGGTAGCTGAGGTGCAGAGTCAGATCCACGAACGAGAGTCAAAGGGTATGGTGCGCGACCCCAAACTCGACATGGCGTACGAGAACCTCGAGCACTTGCGCGACCAACTCCAGCAGGCGCAAGAGCGCCTCTTTGATGTGGGGCTGTACATCTCCATCTACGGCTCGACCCGTGAGGAGTTGGACAACATTGAGAGTGAGATCAAATCCATTCTCGAGGCCCAGCTCGTTTACATCAAGCCCGCTCTCTTCCAGC
Organism: uncultured Candidatus Saccharibacteria bacterium; assembly: GCA_964459075.1. Taxonomy (GTDB): domain Bacteria; phylum Patescibacteriota; class Minisyncoccia; order Phycocordibacterales; family UBA12088; genus CAYWKE01. Next base: position 25,374 of record CAYWKE010000003.1, read on the forward strand.
AGGAGCAGGGTTACAAGTCGGTCCTGCCGATAGCCTCAGACGTGCTGGATGTCCACTCCAAGCTCAACACCTCACCCGTCTCATCCATCTTTCCCTTCATCTCCTTCGACCTCACCGCCGACCGCGGCATCCTCTTTGGCATCAACCGCCACAACTCCTCGCTCGTCCTGTTCGACCGTTTCTCGATGGAGAACTACAACTCGGTGTTGTTCGCGAAATCCGGTGCTGGTAAATCCTACACCGTGAAATTGGAGATCCTCCGCTCACTGATGTTCGACACCGAGGTCATCGTCATCGATCCGGAGCGCGAGTACGAGTACATGGCGAACGCGACCGGTGGTCGTTACTTCAACATCTCCCTCTCCTCTGAGCACCACATCAACCCGTTCGACCTGCCTCCCGTCGCCCAAGATGAGGCCCCGGCCGATGTACTGCGTAGCAACATCATCACCCTCGTCGGACTCTTCCGCATCATGCTCGGCGGCCTCTCACCTGAGGAGGATTCCATCATTGACCGCGCTATCACGGAGACCTATGCACTCAAGGACATCACCGGCAACACCGACTTCAGCGGCATGGCCCCACCACTGCTCTCGGACTTCGAGATGGTCCTCGCTGGTATGGAGGGAAGTGAATCCCTGGTGCAACGCCTCACGAAGTACACGCGCGGCACGTGGGCCGGGTTCATCAACAAACCGACCAACGTCGACATCAACAAGAAGTTCGTGGTCTTCTCGGTGCGCGACATGGAGGACGAGCTGAAGCCGGTCGCGATGTACATCGTCACGAACTACATCTGGACCGCGGTGCGCAAGCGCCTCCAAAAGCGTATTCTCGTCGTGGACGAGGCGTGGTGGATGATGAAGAGCGAGGATACGGCATCGTTCCTCTACTCGCTCGCCAAGCGCGGTCGTAAGTACTACATGGGGCTCGCTACCATCACCCAAGACGTCGATGACTTTCTCAAGAGTCCGTACGGCGTGCCGATGATCACCAACTCCTCTATTCAGGTACTCCTCAAGCAGTCCCCGACCTCGATCGACCGCGTGCAGCAGACCTTCAACCTGACCGACGAGGAGAAGTACCTTCTCTTGGAGAGTGAGGTCGGAGAGGGCATCTTCTTTGCGGGTGTGAAGCACGTCGCCATCAAGGTCATCGCAAGCTACACCGAGGACCAGATCATCACGTCAGACCCGTCGCAGCTGCTGTCTATCAAGAAAGCGCGGGAGGCAAGTGTTTCTGAGTAGGGTATGGATGAGCTCGAGTACAAGAATCGCATACCGTGGTACCACTTCGTGTTTGCAACCTCCGCAGCTGTATTCGCCGACCTGGTGCAAGCTCTCGTTTCTCTCTTACCGATCATCGGCCTCCTGCTGGGCACCTTGGTGGGTCTCACCGCATGGATCTGCTCGGCGCTGTACTTCACCTTGCGCGACGTCTCTGTGCTCGAGAAAATCACCGCGCGTGTTCTCTTGAAGATCGCCGGCATTCTGCTCGCGCGTGTGTTCGACATCCTTCCCTTGGTCGGCGGTTTTGTGCCTGGCGCGACCATTGCCGTCGTCTTCACCTGTCTCATGGTCCGGGCCGAGGATCGCGCTCACAACAGAGAGGTCGATCGTCGCAGGGAAGCGCTGAAACAGAACCAACACGCTATGCGTCGGTGGATCATGGAGCGATCTGTGGTGCGCCAGCTGCCCCGTGCTGCGAACACCATTCGTCGTCTTGCCGCATGAGCTTCTCAACACACATCGTATGAAAGAATCCTGCACCCGCGCTATACTTAAGACACCTATGGTTGCACTGCACCACAGCGCATGGGTCGTGGGTACGGTAACGCTCGTGGGCGTCCTGTGGGCTCTGCCTCTACTTACCTACGGCCAGCTCGACATGGCGGGTATTCCAGAAGGAACACGCCTCGAACTCGACCCACCATACCCCGGCCCAGGTGAGCAGGTCACGGTCCGCCTGACCAGCCTTCGGCATGAACTAGGTGGGGCACTCATCAGTTGGGCGGTAGACGGGGAGCCCGTGCTCGACGGGGCAGGTGAGATCGAGCTGAAGGTCGAACTGGGTCCTGTGGGTACCAGCCGCCGCATTGACTACGCCGTTGAGCAACGAGGTCAATTGATCGATCAGGGATCCCGTTCCATCACACCAGTTGGTTTGGCGCTGGTGTGGGAACCGCTCGGGTACGCGCCACACTTCTATAAAGGGCAGTCGCTTCCGACTCGCAAAGGTACGGTACGCCTGATCGCCATCGCAGATTTTCCAGATGGTTCAGGTGGATTTGTCGACCCATCCACCCTTACGTACACGTGGAAACGTGGCCCCCAGAATCTCCCCGCGCAGTCGGGCACGGGCCGCCGGAGTATTGTGCTTGATCAAGAGGGGTACGGGGGAGACTCCGCAGTGACGTTGACCGTATCTGACCCACGCACCGGATACAACGTCCGCATGTTCATCCGGGTTCCGCGTCACGACCCAGAAGTGCTCGCATACGAGTATGATCCCCTTCTGGGTATTCGCTACGAACGCCTCCTCACGAGCGCGCAGGTCGAGGGGGGAGGGTTGTCACTGGTCGCGGAACCGTTGAGCTTCTCTGGCACGTCTCGATCCGCCCCGAACCTGAATTGGTCGTGGTCTGTTGGGGGGAGGCCGGTAGACGCCGACGCCTTCCTCCAGTTCTCACCTACCGGAGACAGTGAGCGGGTGATCCGCTCACTCGTTCAGCTTGAACTGAGGGATACCCATAACCCCTCTCAACGCGAGCGACTCACCATTCCCATCAGCTACTAGTGTATGTTCCGGTTACACCCATTCTATCTCTTTACCCTTCTGTTCGTCCTGATCGCGACACCAAGCAGCGTGCTTGGTCAAGATGCCCCCACTGGATTCGTGCCGCTGCTGCGCGAGTTCCCCGATGTGATCCAGAATCCACTCGACCTGGCATCGTTTTTGAACGGTTTCTACGTTCTTATGATCGCTTTTGGCGCTGTACTTGCGGTCATCATGATCATCATCGGCGGCTTTCAGATCATGGGAAGCGAGTCGTACTCATCCCGTGATGCAGGGAAGACCCGCATTCGCCAGGCAATCCTTGGGCTTCTCATCCTACTCCTCTCATACCTCATTCTCTACACGATCAATCCAGAACTCACCGATCTTGGTATCTTTGCGTTCGAGGGGATCCAAGCCCCCCCTTCACCCGCTGGCGTCGCGACGCGGGACGAAGACGGGTGCGCACCTGCATACCGCTGTTTCGGACACAACAACTGCGATGCGTGTTTTGGCGCAACCCCGAACGCCGAGCAGCGCAGGCAAGTGGGCGCTCCGGGATTGACTGATGAAGAAGCTGAGGCGACATGTAACTCCACTGCGGGCGGCGTATGCTCGGTCTCCGTGTGGCGGTGCTGTCCGTAGTGATCAATCTATATGGATCGAAAGAACATACTCATGATCGGCGTCGGTGTACTACTCCTCGTGGTGGTGGTAATCGGAGTGGTTCTGTGGGTACTGATGAGCGAGGAGGAGCGTACCGACCCCACTGCAGATGGCGTGGGCGCTTTCGGGGACACGAGCGCAACCAGCTCTGAACTCAGCGGTAACTTTGGAGATACCTGGGAAAGAGGAGGATCGAACGGCACCACGAGGCGTGATGGGGAGCGTGCCCGCCTCTGGCAAGTGCACCCGGGTCCGGTCTCGGCCGCAACCGTGTATGCATCCACAACCAATGACGCCAACCTTCACATCATTCGGTTTCTCGAGCGTGGCACGGGCCACATATTCGATCATCACGCTGACACGCAAAAGACCGTCCGTCTTTCACAGAACCGCTTTACGTCCGTGCAGTACGCGGTCTGGTTCCCCAACGATCCTGACAGGTTCGTGCTCCAGTACCTCGATCAAACCCTGGAGAACGTTCGGACGTATCTCGGTACCGTGGTTACAAAATCAGAGGCAGACCAGCGAGAGGGAAGTACGCACCAGGTCACCGGTACGCTTCTTGAGCCACAGGGTACCGTTTCAGCACTCGCTCCCGCTCCTCAGAGTGGCGACCTCTTCTACCTGGTAACGACCGGCGAGACAACCGAAGGTAAGATCAGGGGTGCGGATGGGGCCATTCGCTCATTGTACCGCTCGCCATTCACTCGTGCGCATGCTGCGTGGAGTAGCCCTGCAACGATAACGCTTTCGAGCAACGCCTCCCAGCACGTTCCTGGAGCCATCCTCTCGCTGTCGACACGAACGGGTGCTGAACGCCCCCTCGTGTACGGTGAGCCAGGACTCACAGGAATCCGTTCTCGAGATGGGGAGTTTCTCGTATACACCACATTCCGTAATCAACCTCCACTCACGTTCGTGCGTAGTATTACGGAGGGAACGAACAGCTTTGTTCGCTACACGACCTTGCCCGAGAAGTGCGTGTGGGGGAACGTGGATACGAGCACCTTCTTCTGTGCGGTACCCGACGATCTCTTGCGTTCAACCGACCCGGATGGGTGGTACCAGGGTCGGTACTTCTATGAAGACAACGTCTGGCGGTTCGATGCAGAGACCGGCGCAGAAGAATTGCTCGTATCGTTTCGTGATCTGCTCGGGGAGGGGGCTGAAGAGCCGCCCGACATCATTCAACCGATACTCTCAGCGGACGACGCGATTCTCACCTTCATCGACAAGCGTACGGGAGCATTGTGGGCACTCGATCTTACTGAAGAGGAGGAAGAGGATGTTGAGGAAGAGGAAACCGACACGCCGTAGTGTCGCACCGCTTCCTGGCATGCTCACACCAACACACCTGTGGCGGTGTGAGGGGTGGTGGGACCGGTGTGGTTCGGGAGCGCCCCGAGGGTCTCTAGAGTACCCGCGCGTCCTCGGGTGATTCAGAAGCACCTGCCTCGGGCTCGTGGTAGCGCACCGTGATCTGTTTCACCTTTCCCTCACCCTCAGATACGGTCTCGATCTCAGGATCGTCCGCAACCATGGAGTGTACCAACATACGCTCATAGGCGTTGAGTGGATCGAGCTGCGCAGAACTCTTGAACGAACGAACGCGCTCAATGATGATCTTCGCTTTGCGCCGCACCTCTTCGTTGCGATCTTGCTGGTAGTGATTCACATCGATGAGGAAGTTCGGGTGATCGACCTGCATACGCCGCTCTACAGCACGTTTAATGAGGTAGTTGAGCGCTTTGAGGGTCTCGCCCCGGTTGCCGATGAGTTTTTTCGCATCACCGCTCTTGATGGAAATGATGGGGTGGAGTGCGTCAGCCACATAGGACACATCATCGACCTCAATCTCGAGGTGGTCGAGGAACTCTTTCGTGAGAGCGATAACGGTGTCGGTGTCGATATCCATAGGTTACGTGGTTGCTGCCTCTGCGCGCTCTTGGTGCGGCTTTTTGATGGTGCGTCGCACATAGAACTCCTGACAGATCGTGACCATATTACTCGTCAACCAGTACAATGCAACCGCCGCAGAGATGTAGTAGGCAGCGAAGGTCACGATGATAGGGAGTACGTAGCGCACCTGGAGGTGCATACTCCTCGCAAAATCATCTTTGAATGAGGGCTCATCACCCTCTTTTCGTTCTGGCGGCGGGGGGACAGAGAGCTTTGCCTGGATGAACTGGGTGATCCCTGCAAGGAGCGCAAGGAGCCAGCTCCTACCCAGGAGATCTATCGAGCCGAGAAAGAGCGTGGTCACGACCGCTGGTGCAGGGACGAATGCGTAGAGGAGGGAAGGATCGACCTCGGGCAGCCCCCCACGTGCGAACACCCAGTAGAGTCCAAAGATGATGGGAAGTTGGATCAAGAGAACGAGGAGCACCGAGAATGGGTTCACCCCCTTCTCCTTGTAGAGCGCCATGATCTCCTCGGCCTGTTTCTGCCGGTCATCCTTGTGCTTCTTCTGGATCTCCCTGAGCGGTTCCTCGATCTCCTTCATGAGGAGCTGGGTCTTTACCGCCTTGATCGAGAGGGGGAAGATGAGGAGTTTTATGAGGATGGTCAGCGTAATGACCGCAAACCCGAGGTCTCCCCCAGGTAAGATGTCGACCAATCCCACCAATGCGTTGTACAGTGGGGTGTAGATGAGGGTTCCGAAGAGTTCGGCCATGTTGAGCCATTGTAGCTTGGTCGATGGTAGTTCGCAACGACAGGCTATTGTCTGGTTGAGTACGCGCCGTGATCACCTAGTCGCTGCGAGCACGCTCACACAACTGCATGAATTCAGTACGCAATTCCTGAAACGAGCCCTCAGCCGCGCCTTTTTTTGTGATAATGAGAAGCGAGTGCGGGGCGGGGTAGGGGCTCCCTACCTCGCGCGCGAGGGCATACAGACGCCGACGGAGGAGGTTTCGTGCAACCGCTTTACGGGCAACTTTCTTTGAAACGACCACACCCCACTTCTCGCGTGCGTGGGGTTGCGCGATGAGAGAGAAATGCTCGGTGTGTACTTTTCTGCCGCCACGTCCCCCGAGTGACTCAATATCGCGTCGGGTCAACCGTTTGGACTTGGGGAGCATGCGCTACACGGAGAGCTTCTTGCGACCGGTTTGGCGTCGGCGCTTCAACACCGCTTTGCCACCAGGTGTGCGAGATCGGACGAGAAACCCGTGGGTGGTTGCACGCTTACGCTTTTTTGGTTGGTAGGTTCGCTTAGGCATCGTGCGGGACACTCTACCACAGATGTACGTAGGCGCAACCTCGTACCACTACCCCTCAACGTGTGGTGCGGTATACTATGCACACGTTATACACATTCTTAGTACAGTCTTATCAATATTCCCCGGTTTTCGAAGTAATCCACAACACCTATACTAGTGTGAATAAATCATTGAGTAGCTATGCATACAGCAACCATTAGTAATAAGGAAGTGTGGCAAAACGTCCTGGTCGATATTGAATTAACGGTCTCAAAAGCGAATTTCAACACCTGGTTTCGGGGTACCCACATCACCAAACGAGAGGACGGGGTGGTGTACATTGGGGTGCCGAGTCAGATCTGTAAGGATTGGCTTCGCGACAAGCACCACAAGACCATTCTTGAGGCGCTGCGCACAGTACTACCCGAGGTGCGTGGAGTTGAGTACGTCATCGCCAAGGAGGTGCGGAAAGAGAGCGAACGAGGGAGCGACACCCCCCGCTTCGATCCTCACAACAGTTCGCTACCGCTCCACGAGCACTACATCAACCGCAGCGACAACCTCAACCCACGCTACACCTTCGATTCGTTCGTAGTGGGGCCGTTCAACGAGCTTGCCCACGCTGCTGCCCAAGCGGTCATTAATAACCTCGGCATCATTTACAACCCTCTCTTCATCTACGGGGCGACCGGCTACGGCAAGACGCACCTCATCCAGTCAATCGGTAACCAGGTGAAGAAGAACCACCCGAACAAGAAGGTGTTCTACGTGACGAGTGAGAAATTCTCGTCTGACCTCGTCTCTGGTATCCAAAACAACACCATCGCGCAGGTGAAGGAGAAGTACCGCCAGTACGACGTACTCATCATGGATGACGTGCAGTTCCTCTCGGGCAGGGAGAAGAGCCAGGAGGAGCTGTTTCACCTCTTCAATGCACTCTATGAGAATAACAAGCAGATCGTCTTCTCGAGCGACCAGCACCCCTACTACATCCCCAAGCTCGAGGAGCGGCTCCAGTCGCGCTTCTCGCAGGGTATGATTGTTGATATCAGTCGACCCGACCACGAGTCACGTGTTGCTATCCTGCGAGCAAAATCAGCGCAACACAACTTCTACCTCGATGATGCCCTCATCGACTACATTGCGACCACGGTCGAGGGGAACATACGTGACATCGAAGGTGTTCTCAACCGGGTCATGTGCCATAGCCAGCTCAAAGGCACCTCACTGACGGTAGACGACCTGCGCACCCTCATCAAGGACGCAGTGAAGCCCACCCGAGCGCTCTCACACAAGGAGGTGGTGCGTATCGTGGCCGACTTCTATAACACCGAGGAATCCTCGATCTATGAGAAGACGCGTAAGAAGGAGGTCGTCAAGCCACGCCAACTCATCATGTACCTTCTGCGAGAGGACTTCAGTATCTCCTATCCCGCGATCGGGCAGAAGTTGGGTGGACGTGACCACACCACCGTCATTCACTCGTGCGAGAAGATCAAACGTGACCTCGATGCTGATACCAACCTTCAACAAGAGCTCTACCAGATCCGCGCCATGTTGAAGTAGCGCTGGGGAGAAAGGTGGGGAGTGTGTTCGGGTAGGAGAGCGGAAAAGGGTGGGGATGGGTGAGGAGGTAGAGTGAGGAGAAAGGTGGGACGCATCGGGGGAACCTGAGGGGATGTCACAGAGGTGTTCAGATCTCCCCGACCCTATCCCCAGTATCCGCATATACATCCACACCTCGAACCACCACAATGACGCATACACTCCCTCGCTCATTCAGCTTTTCCCCAAACCCCCACCCCTAGTAATAAGAGTAGAAAGAAAAAATATTAATTAATTCACTATTATGAAGGTTGTTGTTGCAAAAGAGATACTGCACGAAAAACTCACCCTCCTCGAGAAGGTCAGTGGAAAACATGCGACCCTCCCTGTCTTGCGGGGTATACACCTCCGCGCTTCGAAGAACACCCTCACTCTCTCCGCGACCAATCTTGATGTTGGTCTGTCGGTCTCGTTGTCGGTCAAGGTGGAGCATGAGGGGGAGGCGGTGGTCCCCGCTTCGCTCGTAAGCTCCATCGTCGGGTCGCTCGCACGTGGGGGCAGTGTTACCTGTTCAGTTGAGGAGGGACACTTTGTGGTCTCGGGTGGAGGAAGTACCGCACGCATCACCACCCTTCCGGCGGAAGAGTTCCCGGCCTTACCGCAGGTTGAGGATGGTGTACGTGTGTCCGTACCTGCGCGCTCCCTGGTCAGCGTTATTCGCAGCGTGTGGTTCTGTGCCTCGACTTCGACCATCAAACCCGAGCTCGCAAGCGTCTACCTCTTCACAGAAGGAAACTCACTTGTGGCGGTCGCAACAGATTCGTTCCGGCTTGCGGAGAAGCGTGTGCGCCTCTCCGAGCCGCTTGAGATGGAACCGCTTCTCATTCCCATTCGCAACACCCCCGACCTGCTGCGAGTCCTTGAGGGGGCAGAGGATGACGTTGAGCTCACCTACAACCAGAACCAGCTCTCGTTCACGCAGGGTGATACGTACTGCACGACGAGACTCACCGACGGCACCTTCCCGGACTACCGCCAGATCATTCCAAAAGAATACGTAGTGAGTGTGGTCGCGCTGACCCAGGAGGTGGCAGCCAGTATCCGCAAAGCAGCTCTATTCGCTGGCTCATTCAACCAGGTCACCCTGGCGATCGATCCCTCGACACGATCGATCGAGGTGCGGGCAGCAAGTAGTGAGGTGGGGGACGTGACCGATACTCTTGAAGGGGTCATTGAAGGCGAGGCGCTCACCATCAATTTTAACCAAAAGTACCTTGTTGACGGGTTTCAATCCATCACAAGTGATAGTACCTCGCTGTCGTGTGCTGGCCCCGGGAGACCTATGGTCATGCGGGGGGTGGGTGACGATTCCTACCTCTACCTGGTCATGCCTATGAACCGCTAGCAGCATGCGTGCCATCTCTCAATTCCTCTCACGGTACCGGTTCGAGCCCACTGAGGCGCTCTTGCGACGCGCGGTCGTCGATGCTGTTTTTGAAGAGTGCGGCATACACATCAGTGAGCGTAGTGTCAGTGTGCGGGGTGATACCGCACACCTTAGTCTCAGACCCATTGAGCGCTCAGAGGTGTTTCAACACTACCAAGGGGTGCTCACACGCCTCCAGAGCTCTTCGAACGGGAAGAAGATCACTCGACTCGCGTAGAGCACCACCTCCCGCTGCAGGATACCGCAGAAGCTCGGCGTACGAGCGAGCAGGTACCACCCTCTAGCTACTGCACTTCGAAGGTGACTCGGTCACCCCCTCGCCCACCACTCTGGTCATAGACGACCGCGGTGAGTTGGTGCGTACCTGGTTCGATGCCGCGCTCAGAAAGGGTTACAGACAGCGCGTACGGAGCGTTTTCTGCTGTGCCGATGTAGGTCTCACCGACGAAGTAGTCGACCCGTACGATAGGCGCTCCACCCTCGGTGGTACGTACGAGTAGGCGCGTCCGTTCTCCTGCTGCTACCTCTTCTCCGTCATCTGGTTCACTGATCGAAATAGTTGGTTGGGACATTCCACGCGGCTCCCCAGGTGTTGGTGTGCTTGGTGTACTCTGTGAACGCCAGAGAGCCACACCGTACTCCCACAAGCGGTACTGGCCATCCGTGGCTGGGTTGCCAGGAGGATCCCCTTGTGGATCATCTTTGTTGACCCAGTGCAGGATGGAGTGCGTCTCACCAACAGCGATCTCCTGTCGTCGCTCAGGCGGAGTTGTCGAAGATGCCAGCTCGCCACTCACTCGATCGATGGCTACGGTCGAGCCGCTCCAGACACCACGGAGGACTGGCGTGAGGGTGGGGTCGATCGCAGGAGGATCGGTGAACGGCGTGGTCGTTCCGATCTTCGTCAGTGCTGCCTGCATGAACTCGTTCCACATCGGGGCAATGATGAAACCAGCGACCCGCTTCTCCATAGAAGTGTTGTCGTTATTTCCCGCCCACGCTCCGGCGACGATCTCGGGCGTGTAGCCGACGATCCACGCGTCGCGGTAGTCGTTCGTGGTACCGGTCTTCGCAGCAACGTCTTTACCGGGGAAGTACAGGAATGACTGCGCCCCGAACGCTGGAGTACGGGCAACGTTGTCTGAGAGGATGTCGTTGATACCGCGGGCGACCCCTGCATCAAGCACGCGACCTCGAGGGCGCTCAAACTCCTGCAGGACAGCACCGTTCCCGTCCTCGATACGCACGAGGGAGGTGGGCTCACTGCGCATACCCTCGCTTGCGAACACACCGTACGCACTTACCACATCAACGAGGCGTACCTCACCACCTCCCAGCACGAGCGTGAGGCCATAGCGTGACGGGTCGCCCAGTGTGGTGATACCCATGCGCTGGGCGAGCTCGAGTGAGTTACGCAGACCTGCGAGGTAGAGTGCTTTGACCGCAGGCACGTTGACCGACTGGGCAAGTGCGTTGCGGAAGGTCATCGGTCCTCGAAAGCGGTCGTCGTAGTTCTGGGGCGAGTAGCACCCATCCTCACTGGTGAGTTGCTCGCGCGGACACGCTGTTGAGAACTGGGTCGCTACGTCAAAGAGAATGGTCTCGGTCGTGTACCCCTTCTCGAGCGCAGCTGCGTAGACGAATGGTTTGAAGACAGACCCAGGTTGCCGGAGTGAGGTGGTCACGTTGACGTTCCCATCTATCTCTTCATCGAAGTAGTCCCGTGAGCCGACCATGACGAGAACCTCACCGGTACGTGGGTCGATCGCACTCAGGGCAGCATTCTCAGCATTGTACTTCTCTTCATTTTCTAACGCGTAGCGCAGCACGATCTCCTCGGCAGCACTCTGCAGCTCGAAGTCGAGCGACGTGATGACCCGCAAGCCACCCTCTTGGATCTCTTCTCCGGTGTAGTACTGACGCAACTCATCGATCACGAAAAAGACGAAGTGGGGTGCCTCGATACCACCAGAGCGCTGAGGCTGGAAGACGATCACTTCAGCGCGTGCTGCGTCGTACTCGTCCTGAGTGAGGTAGCCGAGTTTGCGCATGCGATCGAGGACCAGGTTCTTCCGGTTCTCAAGCTCAGCTACGTGGGTACCGTACGGTGAGTAGTAGGTTGGTGCCTGGGGGAGTGCCGCAAGGTACGCTGCCTCAGCAACAGTGAGCTCACTGGCTGGTTTGTCGAAGAACGCCTGACTCGCTTCCTCGACCCCGTACTTGTTGCCGCCATACGGACTCTCGTTGAGGTACATCTCGAGGATCTGGTCCTTGGTGCGCTCTCTCTCAAGCTTGAGCGCCAGGATCCACTCTTTGAACTTGCGCGAGATGGTCTTCTCACGCTCCAAGAGTGTGTTCTTCACGACCTGTTGGGTAATGGTCGAACCACCTTGGGCGAGTTCTCCAGAGCGTAGGTTCGCGATGACCGCACGCACGATGGCGGTCGGTTCTATGCCGAAGTGGTTGTAAAAGTTGTCATCCTCGATAGCGATGGTGGCATGTTTTATGTGGGGAGACATTTCCTCAAGTGGAATGACCGTACGCTTCACGTCTTCGTGTAGATCGAACAAGAGGATCTCACCGGTGCGGTCGTACAGCTTGGTCGACTGCTCCACTCGACGCTGTTCGATCGATTCGAACGAAGGCATAGTGAGGGTCGCGGCCCATAAGAGGAAGGCACCGCCCCCAATGAATCCCACAATGGCACTGAGCGCGACGAGGGTGTAGAGGGTGGCGAGGAGGCGGTTGCGCCCTGTGCGTGTACGCCGCGGTTGTCGTTTCAACGGCTGTTTCCAGAATGGCTGCATCATGGTGATAACCTGTGGAGAGCAGTATACCACTCTCAACCCATGGGGCTACGCAAGGGTTCCCGCCCATGCTAGAGTAGCGTCTATGCAGGTGTCGACCGATCCACACAAGATAGATGAGCTCCTCTCGCGAGGAGTCGAGGAGGTTATTGTAAAGGAGGATCTACGCTCCCGACTACTTTCTGGTGAGCAGCTGCGGGTAAAGTTGGGTATCGATCCTACGAGTCCGAACCTCCACCTAGGGCGCTCCATCCCACTCTTGAAGCTTCGTGACTTCCAGGAGCTTGGTCACCACATCGTGTTCATTGTGGGTGATGCGACCGGAGTGGTGGGAGATACTTCCGACAAAGAGAGTGAACGGCCCATGCTCACCCGCGCCACGATCGAGGAGAACATGAGAAGCTACAAGGAGCAGGTGGGAAAGCTTCTCGACCTCGATGCCGTCGAATTTCGTCACAATTCAGAATGGCTTGACCCACTGACCTACAAAGAGATCGGCGAGTACGCCGACCAGTTCTCGGTCGCTGATTTCATCTCACGCGAGAATATCAAAAAGCGCCTTGATGCCGGAAAACGCGTTTCTTTACGTGAGGTTCTCTACCCCCTGATGCAGGGATACGACAGCGTGGCCATCAAAGCAGATGTGGAGCTAGGAGGGACCGATCAAAAATTCAACGTCCTTGCGGGGCGCCCGCTGCAGGAGTATTTCGGCCAGCGACCCCAAAACATCATTCTCGGGCCACTCATTCCTGGTCTCGACGGTAGGAAGATGAGCTCGAGTTGGGGGAACACGATAAACCTCACCGATGAACCGAATGATATGTACGGCAAGGTCATGAGTCTCACTGATGAACTCATCCCTACGTACCTTCGAGTATGCACACGCGTACCTCGTATTGAGGTTGAAGAGATAGAGGCCGGATTGTCGGATGGGACGCTTCATCCTAAAGAAGCGAAGATGCAGCTGGCGCGCGAGATCGTCACGCTCTACCACACCGATGTGGATGCACGAGCTGCGGAGTCGTACTTCACCGACACATTCAGTCTGGGCGCCATACCTGAGGAGGTTTCCGAGATATCCGCGCAAGGGAATCTCATGGATACCCTAGTAGGTGCGGGTATCGTTGGGTCGAATAGTGAGCTTCGGCGACTTGTTAGTGCCGGCGCTATCACGCACATGGAATCGAACGAGCGGGTCACCGATGTCGACGCTCCTGCAACTCCTGGTACCTATCGCATAGGTAAGAAACGCTTCGTGCATATCATATAAAGAACAAGCGGCCTAGTTAGGCCGCTTGTTCGCGTGAATCCCCATGATCTGGGGCTACTCATTCGCACCCAACTCCTCGGGATCGAAGAGATGCTCGTCATCTTCCCCGTCGTCGTCCAACAACTCCTCATCTAAGAGCGAGTCATCTGCGTCATCCACGTCAGTATTATCACTCTCGAAGGCCTCATCCAGGTCATCATCTGAGAGCGTACCATCGTCGGCTTCACCCTCCTCCTCGAGCGGTTCGTCGGTCATCAATACAATGAATGGTTCGTCGTAGTGCATACGTTCCTGTAACAGTGCCCTATTGTACCGAAAGTGTTTTTCTTCGCAACAACCCCCACTTATCCCCGATGGTGTGCGAGGCAGGTAAGCCCCACGGCGATGGCGTCGTACTCGTCGTCCACACGTTGTGAGTCATCAAGCGCCACGAGGCGGGTCACCATGGTCGTGACCTGTCGCTTGTCGCTTGCGCCACTGCCGGTGATGGCGACCTTCACACTGCTCGGTGCGTACTCGTGAACTGAGAGGCCGGCCTTGAGTGCGAGCGCAAGGAGCGCGCCACGCACCTCTGCGACCCGCATGGCGGTCTTTTGGTTCGTGTTGAAAAAGAGGGTCTCAAGTGCGACATCGGTTGGGTGGTGTGTCTCGATGAGTTGCTCCACCTCGGTGATGAGCTCACCTAAGCGCTCGGTGAAGGGGTGAGACGCCGAGGTGCGCAGACAATCGGAAAAGAGGAGGGTGTCCCGTCCGTCGACCCTGCTCACCACCGCAACACCGAGCCGCTCGTAGCCCGGATCGAACGCAAGGACGATAGGTGTCTTACTCTGCATTGGTCACGACATGTTGGACGTCGTCATGCTCCTCGATGGTTTCCACCAACTGCTCAAGCCTCTCGATGTCCGCATCTGTCAATTCGACCGTGGTGGCGGGTATCCATTCGATCCCTTCTCGGGTGAATGCCCACGTTGCTGAGCCGGGGGCCGCAAGTTCGTACCCCTGCTGCTTGAGGAGGTGCTTCAGCTCCTGGTTCGTTCGGTTGCGGTTGTCCGTGTACGCGTCGATGATGATAGCGACCCCACCCGGGCCGTAGAGCTCGAACGAGAGTGCGTCCAGGTCGGCTCCGGTGTCAGCGCGCCCCTTCTCGACCGCACGTTCGATATTGTCCTTGGGCATGTTGACCCCGCGCGCCTTGTCGATGGCCGCGCGCAAGCCGGGGGAGTTGGTGTCGCCACCGCACTTCTTCGACTCGACCGCGATGAGACGCGCGAGCTTACTGAACTCCTTACTCTTCTTCGCGTCCGAGACAGCTTTTTTGTGTTTGATCTTTGACCACTTGTTGTGTCCTGACATACTGCAAAATCTACCTACTCATGCGTCCCTCTGCAACTCACTCTAGAGCAATCGCTCCTGAGAGCCCGGTGGCGGCTCGATCTTGAAGTGCGCGTACGTGCGCTCGGTTGCTACGCGTCCCCGAGGTGTGCGCTCGATGAGTCCCTGCTGGATGAGGTACGGTTCGTACACCTCTTCGATGGTCGCCGGTTCCTCGGCAAGCGCGGCGGCGAGAGTTGAGAGTCCGACGGGTCCGCCAGAAAACTTCCCTAACAGCACTTCCAAGAGTGCTCGATCTGATACCCCGAGCCCCATCGCGTCGATCGAGAGAAGCTCGAGGGTTGCGGCGACCACGTCCTCGGATATATCACCCCCCTCAATTTGGGCAAGGTCACGACACCGCTTCAATAAGTAGTTGGCGGTACGTGGGGTCGCGCGGCTGCGTGAGGCGATGGTGCGCGCAGCACCTTCGGTTAGTGTCGCGTTGAGGATGCGAGCGGAGCGCGAGACGATCTCCTCTATCTCAGGAAGCGTGTAGAACGCGAGGCGATGCACTCCACCTGAGAAGCGGGAGCGCAATGGTCCCGAGAGCCCCGCGATCTTGGTGGTGGCTGCGATGAGCGTGAACGGAGGGAGTTCAAGTTGGATGGTGCGCGCCGAGGGCCCTTTGCCGATGATGATGTCGAGCGTGCCTGACTCAAGGGCGGGGTAGAGCACCTCCTCGATGGTCTTGTTGAGCCGGTGGATCTCGTCGATGAAGAGTATCTCGCCTGGGGCAAGGTTGGTGAGAATGGCGGCGATATCGCCTACACGCTCAAGCGCCGGCCCCGAGGTCACCTTGATGGGGCGTTCCAGCTCGCGCGCGATCAGATGCGCCAGAGTGGTCTTACCCAATCCCGGAGGGCCGTAGAAAAGGAGGTGTTCGGGCGGATGACCCCGCTCGCGTGCGGCTCCAAGAAGGATGGACAGGTTCTTTTTGATGGCTTCCTGACCCACATACTCCTCCCAGAGCGCGGGGCGGAGCGTCCTATCGAGGTTCGCGGTGGGCTCGGGGGTGGGTTGTGGAGTACTTGACATGAAAGAATTTGCGTGCTAGGATACCTGCGACGTTGACCGTTCTTTGCCTACAAAGAGCGGTTTTTCCGTTCTCTCCGACACATACCCCTCTAGGCAACGACCACGTTTGTGGGACTTGGGCATGGAGCAGGGACGACCTGGTACGACATCTCGTGTGTCGGTGTCTGGGGCTATCCTCAGCATCATGGCCAACTTTAGCTTTGCGCGTAAAGTGTTGCTTAGAGGGTTATGGGCCGGAATGGCAAAGGACTCGATAGCGCTACCCGCTGAGCGGGTCGTGCCGTATGGGTGCTAGTATAGCACGCGCTAATCGATGACGACGTGACCCAAGACGCGGTCGACCTCTTGGAGGGAGGTGACACCTGCGAGCGCCTTCACGACCGCGTCTTGCTGCATGGTGAGCAGTCCTTGGGGCTTGGCGGCGTCCGCAATGTCGCGCGTGCCTCCACCCTCTTTGATGACGCTCTCTATGGCCTCATCTACTTGCACTGCTTCGTACACACCGATGCGACCTTTGTAACTTTTGGTATCAAGCTCGCCCTCTGCGATGTCCGGTTCCAACACGCGGGTCGTGTTCTCAGGAACGAGAGACTGATCGTGAATACCAGCAAGCACCTTGTCGACGAACTCCTTCCGCTCACCCGACAGTTCTACCTCCCGACAACGCTCGGGTATGACCTTGCGCACGAGGCGCTGTGCCATGACGAGGTTCACTGCGCTTGCAAGGATAGAGTGGTCGATGCCGATGTCGGCGAGTCGCGGGAAGGCACCTGCTGAGTTGTTGGTGTGGAGGGTCGAGAGAACGAGGTGACCGGTGAGCGCGGCGTGCATGGCGGTCGAGGCCACTTCTTGGTCGCGTATCTCACCAAGCATGATGACGTCAGGGTCTTGACGCAAGGTGGAGCGCAAGCCACCCGCGAACGTGTACCCCTTATGGTCAACTTGTGTCTGGACGATGCCGTGGAGGTGGTACTCAATAGGATCCTCAAGAGTGATGATCTTGATGCCGGGTGTGTAGATACGACGCAGGAACGCGTAGAGGGTCGTGGTCTTTCCGGAGCCGGTAGGACCGGTGTTGAGGATCATGCCGTTTGGCTTGGCTATTTCGACCTTCATGATCTCGAGCATGTTGTTGGGCATGCCCAACTCCTCCAACTCGCCCGCGATCGATGTTGGATCAAGGAGACGCATGACAATCGATTCGCCGTAGTTGCCCGGCAGAATAGAGGTACGTATCTCAATGGCGCGATCGTTGATGTTGACCGAGAATCGGCCGTCCTGTGGTGTGTTCTTGATGTTTATCTTGAGGCCCGACAGGAGTTTGATGCGTGAGTTGATGAGGCGGTATATCTCGGGCTTGAACGTGATAATGGGAGTGAGGACGCCATCGAGGCGGTAGCGCAGCATCACCATCTCTTCTTCAGGCTCGACGTGAATGTCTGAGGCCTTAAGCGCGAGCCCACCCGCGATGATCGTTTCAAGGATGCGAGAGGTTACCGTGAGCCCACCCGCCTGGAGCAGCCGCTCCAACTCCGCTTTCGCATCCGCGATGGTCGACATTGCGGCCATGAGTCGAGTGACCTCCTCGCTTGCGATGTCGATCATGCCCGCCTTGGTCTCGGTCGAGAAGTTGACCTCGCTGTAGTACTTCCACGCGTGCTCAAGGGAGGGGAGGGAGCACATGAAGAGCTTCGGGTCGTAGCCACGCTGACTGAGGGTGTCAATAACCTCGGCGACGATCTGGTTGTTCGGGGTTTGCACTGCGACCGAGAGCTTTTTGCCAACCGAGGCAAAGACCGCAAGTTTGCCCTCGCGCGAGCGCTCTTCGGGGATGAGGCGCAGAGCGTCCGTTGAGACGCCTATCTGGGTGAGGTCGACGTACTGGAGGCCGTACTTCTCCGAGAGGAGCTTCGCCAACTCCTCTTCTTCCTGGCGACGCAAGGTCTCCAGTCTCTTCTCCTGTTTCTCCTCATCAAAGACCGGCATTACGTTGTATTGTATCAGTGATACAGAGCGAGCGAGAGGGAGAAGGAAGGTTGACAAAATAGGATTTTGTGATAAAATAACAAATGGGAAATTGGCCCTAAGGGCCCCAATCGGAGGATGATGCGCCATGCGCGCTAATACTGCTCTAGCTTTCCCTTCGTGGTTGCTGCTGCTGGTTACCTTGCTCAGTGCGTGCGTCGCGAGCACCTCGCGCGAGGTTGTCACCCTCGAAGACGCGCCGCCAACCATGGAGCAGCTTCGCGCCGACGAGGCGGTAGAGGACAATTGCGACCTGCCAGAGCCGTTTGAGGTAGGCACCTGCTCGTACGAGAGCGATGTGACCACGTACGAGACGGCTGAAACAGTCGACTTCAGGCGTATGCGAAAGTCCAAGTTCAAGGCGGACGACATCCGCGTCACCAGGACCCCGTAGGGAAAGAAAAATGTCTCGACTGATGTCGGTGCTGGCACTAGCACTTCTTGTGGGCTGCGTCTCGCCGACATCGGTAGAGCGCACCCTTGAAGTGGACGAGAAACTTACAGCAAACAAGCGGGCCGGAGAGGTTCGCTACCGTGCCACGGTCAAGACGGAGACCAAGGCGGAAGCTGACGGCGCCGTCACGGGCTGTAAGACCAAAACAAAAGTTGACAGCAGACCCAAGAACGGCAAGGTGTACGCGTGGTCGCCCGTGACCGTACAGGCTGATGCCACGTGCACCGTAGGGGTGCCACTCCCGTGGCCTCTCACCCTTTTGATCGATTAGCTCTTCCGAAGGCGGCCGCGCAACATGCGCGTGCCGCCCTTCGTCATTCTCATGTCTTGTGCGCGTGGTACAATCCACACTATATGGAGTACATCTCGCGCTCTCCCGAAGCGACCCAAGAAGCGGCAAAACTCCTCGTGGAGCGCATTTTGGAGCGCTCCCACATCCCCGGTTCGGCGACTGTCATCTCCCTCTCGGGCGAGTTGGGCGCAGGGAAGACCGTCTTTGTGAAGGGAGTCGCTCGTGCACTCGGGCTCACCTCTGAGGTCACGAGCCCGACGTACGTCATTGAGAAGGTCTACGACCTCGCGCACCGCGACGAGGCGCTGGTGGGTGGCAACGCACTTCCATTCGACCGCCTCATTCACCTCGATGCGTACCGCCTCGAATCCCCCGAAGAGCTCTCGGCAATTGGGTGGCACGAGATACTCACCGATCCCAAGAACCTCATCTTTCTTGAATGGCCGGAGATGGTCGATGCAGTATTGCCGCGGCGCACCATCGAGGTCGCTATCACTCCCCAAGATGACGAGAGCAGGAAGATCGCCATCGACGTGAAGAACCTATGAGCACCAGCCCGCGCAGCCGCACGAAGACCCGTCGCATTGTCCTCCTTGACGCGCACGCCATCCTCCACCGCGCGTACCACGCGCTCCCCGATTTCACCAGCGCCTCAGGCGAGCCTGCGGGCGGCCTCTTCGGGCTCTCCTCAATGCTCATGGTCATCATCGAGGAACTCGCGCCCGACCACCTCTTCGCCTGTTACGACCTCCCTGAGAAGACCTTCCGACACGAAGCGTACGACGCATACAAAGCGGGCCGGAAAGCAGCAGACGACGCACTCGTCGCGCAAATGATACGCTCACGCGATGTCTTTGCTGCTTTCGGCGTCGACATCTTCGAGAAGCCGGGGTTTGAGGCGGACGACCTCCTCGGCACCCTGGCCGCGCATTTTAAGAAAGACAAGAACAACGAGATCATCATCGCCTCGGGCGACATGGACACCCTGCAGCTCGTTGATGGGAAGCGGGTGAAGGTCTACACCCTGCGCAAGGGACTCAAAGATACGGTGATGTACGACCAGAAGGCGGTCGAGGAGCGCTTCGGGTTTCCACCAAAGCTCTTGCCCGACTACAAGGGCCTGCGGGGCGATCCATCGGACAACATCATCGGGGTGAAAGGCATTGGCGAGAAGGGAGCGACGGAGCTCATTCAAGCGTTCGGCCCCATCGAGAAGCTGTATGGGGCGCTGAAGAAAAAAGACGCCGATGCGGTCTTTGCCAAGCACGGGATCAAGCCGCGCATCGTGACCTTGCTGCGCGAGCACGAGGATGAGGCTCTTTTTTCCAAAGAGCTTGCGACCATACGCTGCGACGTTGACGTGCCTATCGCGCTTCCCACAGAAACGTGGCGCGAGGCACTTGAGCCCGCGCGCGTGCTTGCGCTCTTCCACGAGCTTTCGTTCCGCACCCTCGCAACACGTTTCAAACAGAAGTTCTCGGTAGAAGAAGATGCTTCGGGGGAGGAGCAGGGGTCGGAGGAAACGGTTGATGAGCAGCTGCTTGCTGAGTGCGCGGTCGCGCTCTGGCTCCTGCACTCAGACACGACGAACCCCATCCTCGATGATGTGCGTGAGTACACGAATGAGAAGAACCTTGAGGCGGCACACACCAAGCTTATGGAAGAGCTTCAAAAAGAAGACGTACTGTCCGTCTACGAAACGATCGAGCGACCACTCATCCCCATCATCGAGCGTATGGAGAGGCACGGCGTCCTCATCGACCGCACACATTTCGAAACGCTCGCTCAGGAATACCGAAGTGAGCTCGATGCACTCGAGGCCAAAGTGCACGAGCATGCAGGGCACGCCTTCAACGTGAACTCGCCTCACCAGCTGGGGACGGTCCTCTTTGATGAGTTGCAGCTGACCGCAAAGGGCTTGAAGAAGACCGCCACCGGCCAGCGCTCAACCCGTGAGTCTGAGTTGGAGAAGCTGCGCGACGCGCACCCCATCGTGCCGTTCATCTTTGAGTACCGTGAACTACAGAAGCTCCTGTCGACCTACATCGACGTGATTCCTGCAATGGCAGATGAGCGAAACCGCCTCCACACCAACTTCTCCCAGACCGGCACCACAACAGGCAGGATGTCGAGCCAGCATCCCAACCTTCAGAACCTACCCACGAGGAGCGAACGAGGGAGGCGCATTCGGGGCGGTATCGTTGCACCCGACGGCTTTGTGCTCGCTGCGTTTGACTACTCGCAGGTCGAGTTGCGCATCGCGGCATTTCTCTCCGGCGATGAGAACCTTGCTCAGTCATTCCGTGACGGGGTCGACATTCACACGACCGTCGCCTCGTACATGTTCAATGTACCCGCGGACGCAGTTGACCCTGAGATGCGCCGGCGAGCGAAGGTCATCAACTTCGGCATCCTCTATGGCATGGGCGTCAACGCGCTCCAGCAGAACCTGGGTGTGGAGCGCAAGGAAGCGCAAGAGTATTTGAATGCGTACTTTCAGAACTTCTCACAACTCGCGCACTACCTTGAGAGCGTCAAGAACGAAGCGAGGCGCATGGGCGCGACCCGAACCTTCTTTGGCCGCAAGCGTCACTTCGAGGGCATTCGCTCACCCTTGCCGCAGGTGAAGGCGCACGCAGAGCGTATGGCCATCAACGCACCCATCCAAGGCACACAGGCCGACATCACCAAGCTCGCGATGATAGCGGTCGACGGACTCATTCAGAAGGAGGGGTGGCAGGAGCAGGTGTTTCCCATTCTGCAAATTCACGATGAGTTGATGTTCGAGGTTGCTGAGGGTGTGTTTTCGGTGGTTGCTCCAAAGATACAAGAAACGATGCAGGGTGTGATGTCGCTTGAGGATACCCGCGGCATTCCGCTGAAGGTCGACATCAAACACGGGCCGAATTGGGGGGAGTTGGAGTAGGGAGCTCGGGGTGCACGGGCTCTGCTATACTGCTCCCATGCTCTATGCATTTTACGGCTCAGATACTGAAGCGGCTCGCGTTAGGGGGAGCGAGCTCGTCGAGAAGCTGGCTGCCAAGCAGCCCGACGCGTCTTTGATACGGCTCGACGACGAGACCTTCGATGTGGCGCGCCTACCGGAGCTTGCGGGCGGGCAAGGCCTCTTCGTGGAGAAGTACCTCATCGTTTTGGACCGAGTGATGGGACAGTCGGCTGAGGCAAAGGAGGCGGTCGTTGCATTCCTCCCACTCCTTGCAGGATCGGAGAACATCATCGTACTCATCGAAAGCGCGCTCGATGCGGCGAGCAAGAAGAAGGTCGAGAAGCATGCCGCAAAAGCGACCGAGTTCACCCTCAAGTCAGGGAAGAAAGATGAGTTCAACGTCTTTGCGCTCGGGGATGCGCTCGTTGTGCGCGACAAGAAACGGTTGTGGGCTCTCTACCAAGAAGCCTTGATGAAGGGAAAGCTCGTCGAGGAGATACACGGCACGCTCTTCTGGCAAATGAAAAGCGCACTCATCGCTGCGCGCACCAGCTCAGCAGAAGAAGCTGGGATGAAGCCCTATCCATACCAAAAAGCGAAAGCGGCGCTGAAGAAATTCTCACCGGAGGAGTTGGAATCGCTCACGTGGTCGCTGCTTCAGGTGACACACGAAGCGAGGCGAGGGAAGTGGGATGCGGAGGTGGCGATGGAGCGGTGGGTGCTTACTATCTAGCACAAAATATCCAGAAGGTATCTCTTCGAAATTCATAC
>CAYWKE010000004.1:0-44372 GCA_964459075.1 uncultured Candidatus Saccharibacteria bacterium
TGCTATGCTTGAGGGACATTAGGAGAAAATTGCACTTCGGGTTGGAATTTGCAGAGACCGAGAGGGTGACATTACACCACACATTTTCGCAATAAATTGTCCCTGTCCCCATTCCCCCCGGGTCGGCTCTTTTCGTAGCGAGGCAATCGCCGTGCCCGTTTGGCCAGTTTCTTGGCGATCTTGGCCTCGGTGCGGGCGAGCGTCTTGAGACCATACTCGATGGTACGGTAGAGCAGGTTCTTGCTGGAGTAGTTGCAGAATACCCAGTGTTTGGCCTTCCTGAACACCGCATAGAGCGTCTTGCGAGAGACCCGGTAGTGACGAGCCAGATCGCTGACCCGACCCCCGTCACGCCACCGCCGGAACGCTTCCCGACGTTGGTAGGGGAGTAATCTGGTATTCTGGTGCATGAAAGGCGTGGTGAGTGATTAATGGCGAACACCAGAAATCCTACCGCGCCTTTCGGCGTTTCAAAGAACTGTTACTAACGCGAGTGTAATGTACATCGTAGGTTGCATAGGGAGGCGATATATGGTACTTTTCTGCCACTATGGCATTTGCAGTAATTGAGACCGGCGGGAAGCAATACCGCGTATCAGAGGGTGATTCGGTCACCATCGAGAAGCTCGTGGGCGTGTCTGAGGCCGGCGAAAAGGTTGTGTTTGACAAGGTCCTCCTCCTGGATGACGGGAAGACCACCAAGGTGGGAACCCCCTACCTTGATGGGGTCACCGTCGAGGCAGAGCTCTCCGCAGTTGGGAAGGGTAAGAAGATACTTGTACGCAAGTTCAAGCGCAAGACCGGCTACATGCGCCGCTTGGGCCACCGCCAGCCCCAGATGAAGGTGAAGATCGGCGCGACGAAGTAAAACGAATGAATTGCACAACGGCTCCGAGGGGGCCGTTGTGCTTGATTGTGGAACTTTTGGGGCGTAGGATGAGTAGTGATTAGAGAGGGGAAGGTCATTATCCCTAACGCGAACCCATATGTGTGGCATTTTCGCCTATACCGGTGCGAAGGAAGCGGAGCGTATTCTCCTTGAAGGTCTGAGAACGCTGGAATACCGTGGCTATGACTCTGCAGGTATCTACCTGCCACAAGACGGCATCTTTAAATCAGTTGGCACGGTCGACGTGCTCGCGGGCGAGCTGCCGGAGCACGCCGCCAGCACCTCAGGTATTGCGCACACTCGCTGGGCCACACATGGGTTACCTACGAAGAAGAATGCACACCCCCACCACGGCCCGGAGAAGCGCGTGTGGCTTGTCCACAACGGTATCATCGAGAACTACAAAGAACTGCGGCGGGGTCTTGAGGAGGAGGGGGATATGTTTCTGACAGAGACCGATTCAGAGGTGCTTGCCTACCTCATTGAGGGTGAGCTTTCAGATGCAGATTCACTCGTAGAAGCGGTCACGCGCGCGCTGCGCATGGTGCGCGGCACGTACGGCATTGCGGTCATAGATGCATCTGAGCCCACCACCATCGTGGCCGCCCGGATGGGAAGCCCTATTGCGCTTGGTCTGGGCGACGGGGAGAACATGATCGCCTCCGACGCCTCTGCGATCGTCCGTCACACCAAGCACGTGGTCTACCTCAACGATGGTGAGTACGCGGTCGTACGCCCCGACTCCTACCAGGTCTTCACGCTCGACCACAAGAAGCAGGACCCGACCCCCTCCTTGATCGAGTGGGATATCGAAGATGTGAAGAAACAGGGCTACGCACACTTCATGCTCAAGGAGATCATGGAGGGACCCGAGGTGATCCGCAATACCATTCGGGGGCGTTTGAATCCAATCGAAGGGGACGTGAAGCTGGGCGGCATTGAAAGTGTCGCTGAGGATCTGAAGAACATCGAACGCCTCGTCATCGTGGCATGCGGCACTGCCTACTACGCTGGGCTCTACGGGAAGTACCTCATTGAGGAACTTTCCGGCATCCACGTCGATGTGGAGATCGCGTCAGAATTCCGCTATCGAAGCACACAACTCTCGGGAAAGACCGCGGTCCTGGCGGTCACGCAATCGGGCGAGACCGCAGACACCCTCGCCTGTATCAAGGAGGCCAAGAAGAACGGCACCTTGACCCTGGGCATCATCAACGTCGTCGGCTCGACCATTGCGCGCGAGGTGGACGCAGGCATCTACAACCACGCGGGCCCCGAGATCGGTGTGGCCTCGACCAAAGCGTACCTCTCGCAGTTGTCGGTCTTTGTACTGTTGGCACTCTACTTCGGTCGTCGTCACGGACTCTCCCAAGCAGAGGGGCTACGCCTCATTCATGCGCTTGAATCCATCCCTGCGCTACTTGAGCGTGTACTTCAGAGCAGCGATGAGATCAAGGCGCTCGCCGCGCGTTTCAAAGACCACCGCGACTTCCTCTACATCGGCCGCAAGGGTAACTTTGGCACGGCCTACGAAGGGGCGCTGAAGCTCAAGGAGATCAGCTACCTGCATGCCGAAGGGTACGGGGCAGGCGAGATGAAGCATGGGCCTATTGCCATGATCGATCCGCACTTCCCGACGTTTGCGATAGCGCCTCGTGATTCGGTCTACGAGAAAACGGTGAGCAACGTCGAAGAGATAAAAGCGCGCAAAGGGCCGGTGATTGCGGTCGTGACCGAAGGTGACGTACCACTGCGGGAGCTTGCTGACGCGGTCGTTGAGATCCCCGACGTGACTGAAGAGCTCACACCGCTTCTTGCTGTGGTACCGCTCCACCTCTTTGCCTACCACCTCGGGGTCGCGCGTGGCTACAATGTCGATAGGCCTCGCAACCTCGCGAAGTCGGTGACGGTGGAGTAGTGAAAGATGAGGAGGGATGGTGCGTAATCTTAGGGGTAACCGCTTTATACCCTATGCATGACGAATACCCGAACACGTCAGTAGATACAATAGACCGAACTTCGGCATCACCGCAGCAGCGACTTCTCTTAACGAGCGTGCTGCTCTCGTCGCTCCTCTCGGCCACGGTCGTCGGGGGAGGGGTTTTCCTCTACCTGAGTGAGATCGATCTCACTCCCCGTGAGCGTACAGGCGCGTGGGCACCGGCTGTCTCTCGTGCGCCGTCTGGCGGAAGCCCTGGTGTTGTCCAGGCAGATCTTGCAGCATCAGAGAGCACCATCGTTGCCATCACTGAGCGTGCGAGCCCAGCGGTTGTCTCGGTCGTGGTGACCCAAGAGGTGCCGGTCTACGAGCGCTACTGGGAGGAAGTGGTGCCGTTTAAGGACTTCTTCGGACGCGAGTTTCGATATCAGGTTCCACAGGAGCGACAGCAGGGGACAGAGGAGCGTGAGGTGGGTGGAGGCTCTGGGTTCTTTGTTTCCGCAGACGGCCTCATCGTGACCAACCGCCACGTCGTTAGTCTCTCTGATGCGAACTACTCCATCCTCACCAACGACGGTGAGAGTTTCCCGGTCGAGGTGCTGGCACGCGACGACGTGTTGGACATCGCTCTTCTCAAAACGACCGAAGTACCCACTGGCGGCTTCCCACACCTCACCTTTGGTGATGCGCGCTCGCTCAAGCCGGGGCAGACCGCGATAGCGATCGGGAACGCGCTTGGAGAGTTTCGCAACTCGGTCTCGGTCGGGGTCATCTCAGGCCTCTCGCGCTCCATTGTCGCAGGGGACGGCATGGGCATGGCCGAGCGATTGGATGAGGTCATTCAAACGGATGCTGCCATCAATCCCGGCAATTCGGGAGGTCCACTCCTGAATAGCCGCGGGCAGGTCATCGGGGTGAACGTGGCGGTCGCGTTCGGCTCAGAGAACATTGGATTTGCTATTCCTGCGGACGTTGTTGCGGACATCGTTGATTCAGTTGAACAGTACGGTGAGATCCAGCGACCATTCCTGGGTGTGCGCTACGTGAGCGTCTCACCACGTATTGCGGCCGAGGAAGGATTGGAGCGAGAGTATGGCGCGCTCATCATAGAGGGACGATCGGCGATGGATGTAGCCGTCCTCCCTGAGAGCCCTGCCGGGCGTGCAGGCTTGCGTGCAGGCGATCTCGTCACTGATATTGGGGGCGTTTCGCTTGAGGAGCGTACACTCGCATCTGTGATACGTGAGCGGCGCATCGGAGAGACGGTGGAGGTCATCTTTCTGCGAGATGGGCGCGAGAGGAGTGTCGAGGTGACCTTGGAGAAGGCGCCGGAGTAGCAGGAACGTAACCAGAGCGTTTCGGTGCTGCTCTACTTTCTTCCCTCAAGCGCACTCTTAATGGTCGCCGGATCGGCGTACTCAAGCTCTGAGCCGGTCGAGAGCCCGCGGCCAAGGGTGGTGATCTTGAAGCTGTGCTCGTTGGCAAGGGGCTCGAGGAACTCTCGCAAGAAGTATACGGTCTCGTCGCCATCGGGATTGACCGCGAACGCAAGGATGACCTCTTCAAGGTGCACAGCACGCTCGGTCAGGAGCGCCCGCAGTTCGCGCATGCGCATGAAGGCCTCCGGGTCTTTCTTCAGTGGTGCGTAGAGTCCGCCGAGGACAAAGTAGCGCCCCGCAACCACGTGGCTCTTTTCGATGCTCTCAAGGTCAACATCTTTCTCGACGATGATGAGGTGGTGGTCGGAGCGATTGGGGTCAGCACACAGCGCGCAGCGAGTCGCGCCCGAGGGGGGCGGGGTGAAGTGGCGTTGGCACGAAGGGCATACTGTCACGCTCTCCTTGACCCGCTCGATGGACTCGCTCAATTCTCGAACCCACTGCTTGTTCTGGCGCAGCACGTAGTAGACCATCCGACGTGCCTGGCGAGGCCCCACGCCGGGGAACTTGATGAAGTACTCGGCCAATCGGTCGATCTCACTCATGGTGATACATCCTAGCACACTGCGTGCTAGAACTCGTCAGCGTCGTCGCCGACCGAAGCCTCCTCGAAGGCGGAGAAATCGCTCTTCTCGATTGAAAGGTAGCTCGCCTTCTTCTCGTCGAAGTAGAGTTCTACCATGCCCACTGGGCCGTTGCGGTGCTTCTCAACGAGGATCTCGGCAATGCCCGGGCGCTCACTCTCCTTGTTGGATTTGTCATCCCGGTGAATGAACATCACGACATCCGCGTCTTGCTCGATAGAGCCGGAGTCGCGCAGGTCGGAGAGGCGGGGCTTGCCGCCGCGCTGCTCAACCGCACGAGAGAGCTGGGAGAGCGCGATGACGGGCACCTCCAACTCGCGCGCGAGCTGCTTGAGGGAGCGTGAGATCTCGGTGACCTGCTGAACCATGGAATCAGACGCGCGCGTGTGTGTCGGTGCCATGAGCTGTAGGTAGTCAATGATGAGGAGACCGAGGCCGTGCTCGCGCTTGAGGCGGCGGGCGACCGAGCGCATGCCGAGGATGGTGTTGGCGGGTTGGTCGTCGATGTAGATGGGTGCATCTGACATGCGCTCGAGTGCTGCGTGGAGGGATTCATACTCGTGCTCATTGAGCCGTCCGCCCGTGCGCAGCTTCCACCCGTCGACGCGCGCCTCAGCGGCGAGCATACGGTCGACGAGTTGTTGACTGCTCATCTCGAGCGAGAAGATACCCACCGGGGTCTTGTGGTGGATAGCGGTCTGGCGCGCGATATCAAGCGCCAGCGCGGTCTTACCGACCGAGGGACGTGCAGCCAGGATGATGAGGTCGGAGCGTTGGAAGCCGGAGAGCAGGTTGTCGAGCGGCTTGAAGCCCGACGGGACGCCACGGATCTCACCAGTATTCTTGGAGAGCTCTTCATACTGCGCGAAGGAGTCGAGGACCAGCGAGCGCATCGGCATGAACTTGTGCAAGGAGGGGGATTCTGTCACCTCGTATATCTTCTTCTCCGCCCGATCCAGGGTCTCGTCGACCTCGCCCGCGGTCTCATAGCCCAGCTCCGAGATGAAGTCGCCCGCTTCGATGAGCTTGCGCAAGAGGGCATTCTTGTGGACGAGGTTAGCGTAGTGGGGAACTGAAGCGGTCGCAGGTACGACCGTTGCCATCTCGGAAAGGTAGCTCGCGCCGCCGATGCGTTCAAGCTCCTTGCTCTCCTTGAGTTTACTGGAAACGGAAAGCAGGTCGATGGGCTCACCTTTTGCGAACAGGGCCACGATCGCCCGAAAGACGATGCGGTGCTTCTCAACATAAAAATCATCAGCTCCGAGCACATCCGTCACGTCGTGCATCGCATCTGGTTTGATGAGGAGTGCGCCGAGTACTGCGCGCTCTGCCTCGATGTTTTGCGGAGGCAAACGTAGGTCTTGCTTCTTTGCGTTGTGATCCCCTGACGCCATCGGACTGACATTGTACCACCGGCAAACAGCAAGGGAAGTGCGGCGCGTTGCAATGAATGAGGGATAACGTGGGGAGAACCCCCACGCTTGGTGTATGCTGGGCACAAACGCTAGGAGGCAGCGTAGACCTCGGTCCCCTCAGCGGCGTCTGTGACCGTGTAGCCCAACGCGGCTATCTCGTCACGGATCTCATCGGCACGCGCAAAGTTCTTCGCTTCGCGCATCTCCTCGCGCGCAATGACGAGGAGTCGTACCTCCTCAGGGAGCTCTGCGAGGTGCACTGCGGGAGTGTGGGAGAGGACCGGAACCTTTGCCGTCGAGCCGGGCTCGCGACGCACGCCGATGGCGAGAACCTTGTCCATTTCAAGAAGTGTGGCCTTCTTCACCTGGGGTGTGTACGTGTCGTCCTTGACCACTTCCCACACCAACGCGAGCGCACGCGGGGTATCGAGATCATCGTTGATGGCCTCGCGAAAGCGATCAAGCACCGCTTCGTCGGCCACGCCTGGCTCGACCCCGTCGAGGGTCTCGAAGAAGAAGCGATGCAGACGCGTGAGTGCGGTCGCGGCAGCCTTGAGAGCTCCCCATGAGAAATCGACTGGTGAGCGGTAGTGAGCGGTCAGGAGCCAGTAGCGGTAGGCGAGTGGGGTGAACCCTTGCTCACGGACGTGCCGCAGGTACAACGTATTGCCTATCGATTTTGATATCTTTGCGCCGTCCATGGTGATGAATGCGTTGTGGAGCCAGATGCGGACGAACGGACGTCCCGTCGCTGCCTCACTCTGAGCTATTTCGTTGTTGTGGTGCGTGCGAGCAAGATCCTCGCCGCCGGTGTGTATGTCGATGGTGCGACCGAGGTGCTCCATGGCCATCGCGGAGCATTCGATGTGCCACCCTGGGAATCCACGTCCCCAGGGGCTGTCCCACCCAATGGACGGCTCACGCTTCCAGAGAGCGAAATCAGCTGCATTGCGTTTCTCTGGATGCTCTTCGACGCGTGCACCCTCTTTCAGTCCATCGATGTCAATATTTCCCAATGCGCCATACGAGGGAAAGCGCTTGGTATCGAAGTAGACGCCGTCGGAGGTTTGGTACGCGTACCCCTTCTCAACGAGGGTAGTGATCAGGGCGATCTGCTGCGGGATACACTCCGAAGGGCGCGGCATTGCGTGCGGGCGTTTGATGTTGAGTGAGTCGAGGTCAGCGAGGAACGCCTCGATGACCTCGTCCGCGTACGCATGCATGTTCTCGAGTGTTGGTTCGAGGCCCCGCTCTTTGAGCGCCTTGGCCATCTTGTCGTCCCCACTGTCGCCATCGCCCACCAGGTGGCCCACGTCGGTGAGGTTCATGACCTGCTTGACCTTGTAGCCATTGAGGCGCAGCGTGCGACGAACCAGATCTGAGAGGATGAATGAGCGATAGTTCCCGAGGTGCGGAGGACCGTAGACCGTTGGGCCGCACGAGTAGAGGCGTACCAGGTCAGGCTTCTGGGGGGTGAAGGTCTCTTTCTCACCGTTGAGCGTATTCAAAAAGCGCAGGGGACGCTTGGGCTCCTCGTCGGTGGTGCCTAGGATGAATGGGAAGAGCATGGTCTACAGAGGGTACAAGGGGCGGCGGATATCGCAAAGCCCCAACGAAAACAGGATACAGTCACCAGGACGTGTCAACCACACCGCTTCTTACGTAGTGCATCACAGCCATCGTTTGTACTTGAAGTAGAGGAAGGTGAGCGCGGTCGCACTCAGCATCAGGGTGACGATGATGACGAAGTCGTGGTCACTGCCCACAATGGGCATGTTGACTGCATTCATACCAAAGACACCCGCGGCGACCGTCAGTGGAAAGGTCACGAAGGCAAGGGTGGTAAGGTTCTTGGTGATCTCGTTCTGCTTGGTCGAGAGCAGTGAGTCGTTGGTGATGCGAAGCTCGCGCAGGGAGTCGGCATTCATGTTCCTGAGGGTCGTGATGCGGAAGTACTCGTTCTGAATGAGGATGAGATCATCGTGAAATGCGTCACCCCAGAAGGCGAGTGCTGCGGGCCGCAAGCTCTCCAGGATGTCCTTGTGGACGGTGATGGCTTGCTTGATGTTGAGAAGGTCGCGACTGATCTTCGAGAGCTCGATGACCATTTCGCGTTCGTGTCCAGCAAAGATCTCTTCCTCTGCCTCCTCAAGGCGGTCGTGCAGGTAATCCAGTTCGTGACCGATGGAGCGGTAGAGCTTCATGATGAGGGCGAAGAAGACGTGGCCTGCGTGGGGCTCCTCTTCCTCGCGACCCAAAATAGAGCGGACCTCAAAGAGCTTGCTGAACTTGTGGAGCGCATCCACGGTGTCGTAGCGAACCGTAATGAGAAAGTCGCGCCCGAGAATGAAGTCGACCTCTTGGTCGCTCTTCTGGCTGTTGGTGTGGCGCAGCGCGGGGAAGTAGAGAACGAGGTAGAGGTAGTCATCGAAGCGCTCTGCCTTGGGTCGGATCGATGGCGCCAGGAGCTCCTCGGCGACCGAGGGTCGAATGGAGAACTCCGCCATCAGTGCACGCGTCTCGTCGATGGTGGGCTCGAAGACATCGACCCACGTCACGCCTTTGTACGTGTAGCGCTCAACCATACCAATGAACACCACTCAGTATACCGCAGAGTGGTGGCGCAGTACGCGCGTCAGCTCACTCTCGTGGGGAGAACCAGGAACATTGCGTTGCGCCGTTGATTTTGAGATACTAGAGCGCATGTCTCGACCTCTCTACGTGAGTATGAGCGCCGTCCTTGTGGGAGTGGCGTTCTTCGCTGGTCTACAGCTCGGCTCACAGGACACCGAAGCAAGCGTGCTTGCCTCCCTCTCTTTCACAAGCTACGAGCAGCCAGAAGACCTCGATTTCTCGGCCTTTTGGAAAGCGTGGCATCTCCTTGAGGAGAAGTACAGTCCCGCGACGACGAGTGACTCGATCACCAATGATGAGAGGGTTTGGGGGGCGATCGAGGGTCTTGCAAAGAGCTACGATGATCCGTACACGCTCTTCCTGCCACCTGCTGATGCAACGATGTTTGAGGAGGATATCAGCGGTGCGTTCGGTGGTGTGGGTATGGAAGTGGGGATGCGCGACGGCCTCATCACTATCATAGCGCCGTTGAAAGATACACCCGCCGAAGAGGCCGGCTTGCGAGCCATGGACCGCATCATCACGATCGACGATGTTACCACGAAGGGGATGTCGATCGATGAAGCCATTCGCCTCATTCGAGGTGAGATCGGTACCGAGGTCGTGCTTGGCATCGCACGTGAGTCGGAAGGTGAACTGCTTGAGATACCGGTCACCCGCGGCGAGATACGCATCCCGACCGTCGAAACGACCGCGCGACCGGATGGGGTCTTTGTCATCGAGCTCTACAACTTCGGTCGCACGGCTCCCCAGGAGTTCCAGCAAGCACTGCGCGAGTTCATCCTCTCCGGTTCTACCGATCTTGTGATCGATCTGCGCAGCAACCCTGGTGGGTACATGGAAGCGGCAGTCGACGTGGCGAGCTGGTTCTTGCCGATGGGAAAGATCATCGTGCAAGAGAAGTTTGGCTCAGAAGGTCACAACACCGTGCACCGCAGTCGGGGGTACAACATCTACCGCGATCACTGGAACATCGTCGTCCTGATCAACGAAGGTTCGGCCTCTGCATCTGAGATCGTTGCGGGAGCACTGAGTGAACATGATCGAGCGACCCTCATCGGCAAGCAGACCTTCGGCAAGGGGTCGGTGCAGGAGTTGGTCGACGTGACGCCGTCGACGTCGCTGAAGGTGACGGTCGCTCGGTGGCTCACGCCGTTGGGTAACTCCATCTCACCTGATGGGTTGGCGCCTGATATCGAGGTCGACCTCACCGTGGAGGATCTTGAGGCAGACCGCGACCCGCAACTTGAAAAAGCCGTCGAATTCCTGTTGAATGGCGCAGTACTGCCCGAAACGCAGGACGTATCAGACTAACACCACACATATGCAGGTCATTCTCCTTGCCGATGTACCAAAGATCGGCCACAAGTTCGAAGTGAAGCAGGTCGCAGACGGATTCGCACGCAACAACCTCATTCCACGAAAGCTCGCTGAGATGGCGACCCCGGCCAAGCTGGCTGCCATCAAAGCAAAGCAAGCATCGGCCGAGCTGCAGCACGCAGCTGATGTCGCAGGGCTCAAGAAGCAATTTGAGACGATCGCGGGGCAATCGCTCCACCTGCACGCCAAAGCCAACGAACAGGGTCACCTCTACCAGGGACTCAAGGCTGAGGATATCGTCGCGTGCGTGAATGAGAAGCTCAGCACTCGCATTGCCCCCGCACACGTCACGCGGCAAGAGCCAATCAAGGAGGTGGGTGACCACGAGATCGAGCTCGCGTACGAGGATCTTTCGTCAACCTTTACCCTGGTGGTGAAGGGGGAGGAGTAGATGTCATCACCTTTTCGATACAACACTAAGCAACAACCCCCGCCGTACGGCGGGGGTTGCGCTACTCGACGTCGACAACCTTCTTCTTCATAGTCTTTCCATTGAAGTGGGTCTTGCGCTTCTCGCGGAAGGAAATCGTACCTTCGGATGTTGCAAAGAGCGTGTAATCCTTACCGGCGCGTACGTTCTTGCCCGGGAGGATCTTAGAACCGCGCTGGCGCACGATGACCGAGCCCGCTTGCGCTTTCTGGCCTGCGTAGAGCTTGGTGCCGAGATATTTCGGATTCGAGTTGCGGAGATTTTTCGCGGTTCCACCCGCTTTTCTTGTTGCCATAGGTGATTCGTGTTGCTATTCCTTGCGTTTATGGCCCACCGGCCCGAAAATTGAGGTGTGGGAACTATAGCAGACTTCCTCAAACGTGACAAGGTGCGGGACTTCCTGGGCGTCCTCATTATCATTCTGGTAGCAGTGGTCTCGTTCGGCCTCGGGAAGCTCTCCGAGCAGGAGCGGGAGCGCGGTGGAGAGAGAACGCCCGTGCGTATCGAGGGAGCAGCAGCTGCTATCTCTGCGCTCGATACGAGCGAGACAGAAGGAACGGCCCCTACACCCTATCCTGAGGGCAAATTCGTTGCCTCACGCAACAGCGACGTGTTTCATTTCCCGTGGTGCCCGGGGGCAGCGCGCATCAGCGAAGCGAACAAGGTGTGGTATCCGAGCAGGGAAGCGGCGGAGGCCGCGGGCCTGCGGCCCGCGGCCAACTGCAAGGGTCTTGAGTAGCTGGTATACTGGCACTCATGCTTGTGCTCGACATCGAAGCCAGTGGCACCAACTACGAGAAGCACTCGATCGTCTCGTTGGGGGCGCTTGACCTCGAGAACCCGGATAATCGCCTCTACCTTGAGTGTCGGGTGTGGGACGGGGCGCACATTGATGAGGGGGCGCTTGAGGTGAACGGCTTCACCGAATCGGAGCTCCTCGATGAGAACAAGATGAGTGAGGAGGAGCTCCTGCGAAATTTCTTGGGCTGGGCCGAAGGGGTGCGTGACCGTACCTTGGCAGGGCAGAACGTCTCCTTCGACCGCGACTTCGTGCGTGCGGCGTGCTTGCGCTACGGTGAGGAGTTCCCGTTTGCGTACCGCACCATCGATACCCATACCCTCGCGTACATGCACATGGTGAAAGCGGGGATCACACCACCCTTCGATGAGGAGCATCGCCGCTCTGCACTGAATCTCGACGCCGTCCTCAACTACGTCGGCATCCCTGACGAACCCGAGCC
The DNA here is from genome assembly GCA_964459075.1 of uncultured Candidatus Saccharibacteria bacterium. Taxonomy (GTDB): domain Bacteria; phylum Patescibacteriota; class Minisyncoccia; order Phycocordibacterales; family UBA12088; genus CAYWKE01. The sequence goes on from CAYWKE010000004.1 coordinate 11,952, forward strand.
GCACAACGCGCTCACGGGCGCACTCTCTCACGCAGAGGTCATTTCGCGGCTCCTGTATGAGAAGAAACTGCTGCCTGAGTTTACGCAATTCGATACCCCATTTTGATCAATGGCATACACCCCCATCCGCGATTACGCTCTCATCACCAACCGCCGCTCAGCGGTTCTGGTCTCCAAGCACGGCTCCATCGATTGGGCGCCGGCACCCTTCATCGACAGCCCGTCGGTATTTGGCGCCTTGCTTGATGAGAACCAGGGCGGGTACTGGCGTATTCGTCCCTCGGGTGACTACTCGGTCGAGCAGTTCTACGTCGAGCGCACGAACATCATCGTCACCGAATTCACGACCCCAACCGGCATTCTTGAGGTGACCGACTACCTGCCGCTTGAGGAGGAGAAGTTCTACGTCCCCGCGACCGAGGACACCACGTTCAAGATCAAGCGTCGTGTGCGGTGTTTGGATGGCGAGGTTGAGGTTGAGATGCTGTTTGAGCCGCGTTTCGACTACGGCCGAGGAACGACCCGCATGAGTCCAATCGAGCGCGGCATCTACGCCCAGCATAATGAGATGCACGGGGTCCTCGTGATTCACCAACCGTACGACCTCAACGAGAGTGCGGGGTTGGCGCGCAGTGTTTTCACCCTTCAACAAGGGGAGAGCGACTTCATCGTATTCAGGTACAACGCAGGCGACGTCGACCTCCTTAAGGATAGCAACGAGCACCATGAGGAAGAACTCGAGCTCACCATCAGCAAACACCGCTCGTGGTGCGATAAGTACGACCTGCCCAACGAGCAGGTGCCCTCGCGCTGGAAACGTCAGGTGCTCCGCTCCAAACTCGTCCTCAAGGCGCTCTTCTTTGAGCCAGTTGGCACGATCGCCGCCGCACCCACCACCTCCTTGCCCGAGTGGATAGGCGGGGTGCGCAACTGGGACTATCGCTTCACGTGGATACGCGACTCCTCCTTCGTCCTCGGAGCATTCTTTAAGCTCGGGCACGTCGCCGAAGCAGAGTCCTACCTCAACTGGCTCATCAACATCTGCTCCATTGAGGGAGCAGAGAATCTGAAGATCATGTACGGCATGCGCTCGGAGGTCGACCTCGACGAGCAGATACTGCCGCATTTGGAGGGGTACCGACACAGCAAGCCCGTCCGCATTGGCAACGGGGCGCACGACCAGCGTCAGTGGGACATCTATGGGAGCGTTCTCAATGTTGCCTACCACCTCTACGAACTCAAAGGACAGCAGCCCGACATGCATCGATGGCGTACGTTCCGTGATATTGCGGACCACGTGTGTCGCGTATGGGAGGAGCCGGATGAGGGGTTGTGGGAGGTGCGTGGCGGCGCGCAGCGCTTCACCTACTCGGCTGTGATGAATTGGGTCGCACTGGATCGGGTCATTCGGCTCGCTGAAGAGTATGGCCTTGAGGGCGATATTGAGACGTGGCGAGCGGAGAGGCGCCGTATTCACGATGCTATTTTGACCCAGGGCTGGAGCGAAGAGAAGCAGGCCTTCACGCAGGCGTTTGAGAGTGAGGAGCTCGATGCGGCGATACTCCTCATGCCGATCGTCGGCTTCATTGACGCGACCGATCCACGCTTTGTCTCGACCATGCGCGCCATCGAGCGTGAACTCTTGGTGAACCACTGCCTCGTGTTGCGCTACATAGCAGAAGATGGTCTGCCGGGTCGTGAGGGGGCATTCCTGCTCTCCAGTTTTTGGTACGTGGATGCACTTGCGCTTGCAGGGGAGCTTCCTAAGGCGATCGAGCTCTTTGAGGAGCTGCTCACGTTTGCCAACCACGTCGGTCTCTACGCTGAGGAGATCCATCCCGAAACGCACGAATTCCTCGGCAACTTCCCTCAGGCCTACACCCACATTGGGCTCATCAATAGCGCCTTGCTGCTGGAGCGCTTGAGACAACGCGGGGCGTAGTTTGCTACACTAGAGCCTATGACCCCAGAACAGAACACGCCCCTGTCCATCATCATCTTCGGCGCAACGGGGGACCTCGCCAAGAAGAAGCTCCTGCCCGCTCTGCTGGATCTCTCGTGCGCCGGGTTGCTTCCTACGCGCGTGCGTATTGTGGGGTTCTCGCGGCAGGATATGACCGACGAGGCGTTTCGTGCATTCGTCAAAGACGCAATTGATGCTAGAGCACATGAACACCCACGCGAGAAGGTTGATGCGTACCTGCGCTCGATCACCTACTGTAGTGGCGATTTTACGCAGGAGGAGAGCTACCACAAACTTGAGGACTACCTCGAGCACCTCGATGCGACCAATGGCCTGTGTACCAATAAGCTGCTCTACCTGTCAGTCCCGCCGACGCTCTACGAAACCATATTTGAGCATGTCGCTGCGTCAGGTCTTGAAAAGAATTGTGGCGATCTGAATTGGGTGCGCATTGCCGTTGAGAAGCCCTTTGGGCGAGACAGTGAGACGGCGCGCAAGCTCGACGAGAAGCTCGCATCACTCTTCTCAGAGGAGCAGATATTCCGCATCGATCACTACCTTGCGAAGGAGGCGCTGCAGAACATCCTTACCTTCCGCTTTAGCAACGTACTCTTTGAGCCAGTGTGGAATCGGGAATATATCGATCGTATTGAGATCGATTTCCATGAGAACTTCGGGGTGGGAACGCGGGGTGCCTTCTACGAGGACATCGGCGCGCTGCGTGACGTGGGCCAAAACCACGTCCTGCAGATGCTTGCTTTGGTCGCACTCGAGAATCCGGGAGCGTTTACGGCCGAGGCAATTCGTACTGCACGAGAGGAGGTCCTCTCACGCCTGCGCTTGGCAGCAGAGCGTGAGATACGCAAGGGTCAGTATCGTTCGTACCATGAAGAAGGTTCGGTAGCGGAAAATTCATCCACCGAAACCTACTTTCAGCTCACTCTTGGGATGGATTCAGAACGCTGGCGCGGAGTGCCGTTTGTTCTTTCGGGCGGCAAGATGCTCGGTGAGGATAGGATCGAGATACGCGTGTACTTCCGTGAGTCAGCAACATGCGTCTGTCACAATGAAGCGGAGCTGGGCACGCGAGGGAATGTGTTACGCTTCACGATGCGACCCACGGAGGAGATCGGGGTCACGCTTTGGGCCAAGCAGCGAGGCTTTTCGATGGACATTGAGGAGCAGCAAGTCATCATTCAGTATAAAGAGACCACGGGGCGCACACGTGACGCGTACGAGAAGATCCTCCTCGATGTGATCCGCGGTGACCAGACCCTGTTCACGACGAGTCGCGAGGTTGCGGCTTCGTGGGGTCTCATTACCCCGATCATCGAAGGTTGGCACGGACAGAAGCCCTTCATCTACGACGATGGGTGGGTGCCGGAGCGTGGCTAGTTGCGTGAAGTGAGACGGCATGGTCTACTTTTCGGCAGACCAATCACCGGACAGAAAGGAATCTCCCGATGGGTGTCGGACTCGACTACCACCTTGCTCCCATGAACACAGCGAAACTGACTCGCATCTACGGGCCTGGTAGCGAACGTTTTGTGCAGAGCGATCTTGCTCGCTCGCGGCTCGCACAAATTCTTTTCTCGGCCCAAGCAGCCGCAGAGAGCTACTGTATTGGGCGTCATTCGGGGTGGGAATTGTTGTGGCGTAGGGTGTTGCGAGAGACGCACAGGTGTGTCGCAGGAGCCAGGGGCCTCGATCACCTTCTACCACGTATCGAAGAAGCTTTGACCGCGCTCGATGCCATTGACATAGGCTCCTGTCTGTACGAAGAGACGGTACCTGCTCTTGAGGGTATGGTGTCCTGCGTTGGTCCTGGCAACGTACTCCTGTTCACCCAGGGCTGCCCGCGACATCAACTGTCCAAAGTACAAGGAAGCGACGTTCTTGGGATCATTGGCCGCAGCGAAAGCGAGTTCGATACTATCGGCGGGGACAAGTATCTAACACTCTGCAGGATCAATGCAGCCGTGTCTGGGCGCACGCTCTTTATCGTTGACGATTCTCCGTCTGTGCACGAGAAGGTAGCTGCAGCGCTTCCCCCAGAAGCGCATTGGCTGTCGTTGTGTGTGCGTACTGGTCATCAACGGGGAATAGATGGACCTATGCTTGGTGGCTCTTCGCGGGTGCTTGATTCCGTGAGGCGCCGTCTTGATTCGATGAATATTTCGCAAGAAGAATACGCTCCCCGCATCACGCTCTCGCACGCCCAAGCTGTTCTGTCGTGGCTGAGTGAGATGAGAAGGAATCCCCGGGTCCTACTTGATTGCGACGGTACGCTTTGGAACAACGGAAGGATGCGTGTGTTGCAGGCCGAGGCACTCCTTCCGTTCATCATTCGCGCGATCAGAGTGTGATCGCTTGCGGCGAGTTCCCCCTTTCGGGTGAACTCGCCGCGCTTGTTTTTGGTATAGTGGAAGGGTACTCGTCTAATACTAATACAGTTTTATGCGCATAGGATTCATCGGACTCGGACGCATGGGAGCGAACATGGTGGCGCTTCTGCTTGAGAAGGGGCACGAAGTGGTCGCGTTTGATATCAACCTAGAGGCAGTTGAGGAAGCGAAGGGAAGAGGGGCGACGGGTGCTAGCTCGATCGCTGGGGTGGTCGAACACTTGGAAACACCGCGAACCGTCTTTGTCATGGTGCAGCGAAAGCACGTGCAGGGCGTCATCGATGAGCTCTCGCCACTCCTTTCAGAAGGGGACACGATCGTTGATAGCGGCAACACATTCTACAAAGAGACACTTGAGCGTGTCGCGGCAGCAAAAGAGCAGGGACTCAACTTCATCGATGTGGGCGTCTCAGGTGGCACTGAGCGGGCGCGTACGGGAGCGACGTTGATGGTCGGGGGGCCAAAAGAGGTGGTCGCTCACCTTGAGCCTGTCTTTCGCGACCTAGCGCAAGACGGCGGCTATGGCCACATGGGTGAGAGCGGCGCAGGGCATTTTGTAAAGATGGTTCACAACGGCATTGAGTATGGCATGATGCAGGCCATCGGCGAGGGTATGCAAGCCATTGATGAAGCGAAGGCGCAGTTTGGGACCGACCTGGGGATCGTGCTCAGGGTCTACAATCACGGCTCCATTGTGGAGAGTTCACTCGTGGCGTGGAGCTTGCGTGCGTGGGAAAAGGACCCGGGCCTCAGCGAGATAGAGGGTTCGGTTCCCACAGGTGACACCGAGGCCGAAATGGAATCACTGAATGAACTAGCGCACATGCCGGCATTGGATGTGGCGCTCGCAGAGCGCAAGAAGAGCCGCGCGCATCCTTCGTTCTCAGGCAAGTTCGTCGCCGCGATGCGCAACGAGTTCGGTAGCCATACCGTGAACAAAAAACAGAGCTAGGACATGGCAGTCATCTGGCACCACGAAGAAGATATCGGTGTGCGTGCGGCACGGTGCCTCGCTGAGACACTCCGCACACATGCAGAAGAGGGAACACCCGTGCTCTTGCTCCTCTCGGGTGGTTCGTGGTTCTCGATCATTGACCCGGTGCGCGTGCCTGAAGGATGCGACCTCACGATTGGCATGCTCGATGAGCGATTCAGTGAGGATGGCTCGTTCAACAACTTCGCCCAACTATCGGAAACTCACTTTTTCAAGGCACTGCCAGAGCGGGTCGCGCTTCTCGACTCGCGCGTGCACACCGGAGAGACCCGAGCTGCGCACGCGTCGCGATTTGAACAGGGAATAAGCGACTGGTGTGATGCTCACCCCGAAGGGATCATCGTTGTCACCATGGGACTTGGTGTGGATGGACACACAGCAGGCGTGCTGCCGGGCGTGTACGATGAACAGACGTTCACAGAGCTCTTCCTTGAGACTGATGTGTGGGTGCGCGACTACTCCGTTCCTCCTGAGGTGAATGAGCACACACAGCGGGTGACGGTCACGCTTGCATTCCTGCGCGAGCACGTCGATCACGCCATCCTCTTTGCGCGAGGCAAAGCACAGCAGGTCGCTGCACTCAAGGCGCGTGAGCGGCGTGTGCATGAGGTGCCCGGACTCATCGTGCACGAGATGCAGCTCGTGGATATCTTCGCAGAGGGTGCGTGATATACTTAGAGCAAATGTCGCAAGTTCCAAAACGGCACGACCCGAACGACGAGTACGTCCGTGCGTACCGCAAACACTGTCGAGTCGAGAGTGACCTGCTTGACGGTGTAGAGACCGACACGATCTCATCGTGGCGTATCTTTAAGATCATTTCGGAGTTCGTGCAAGGGTTCGAACTGTTGCGGAAATACGGTCTTGCGGCAAGCATCTTCGGCTCGGCGCGCTCTACGCCCGACATGCCGATCTACCACGACGCCGAGAAACTTGGAGGGTACTTAGCACGCGAGGGTTTTGTCGTAATGACCGGTGGCGGTGGAGGCATCATGGAGGCGGCGAACAAGGGAGCGTTCGAGGCGGGAGGTGCCTCGGTGGGACTCAACATCCGGCTCCCCGACGAACAGGCACTCAACCCGTTCGTCACTGATGCGGCGACCTTCCACTACTTCTTCACACGCAAGGTCTCACTCGCATTTGCAAGCGAGGTCTACATCTACTACCCGGGTGGATTTGGAACACTCGATGAGATGTTCGAGATACTCACCCTCGTGCAGACCGGTAAGATCAAGCGTATCCCGATCGTTCTCGTTGGACGCTCCTACTGGGAGCCCTTGGTCTCGTGGTTTCGGCAAACGCTTCTAATCGAGCGACACACCATTCGGCAAGAGGACCTCGAGCTTTTCCACGTGGTCGACAATGCTGACGAAGCGCTCGATTTGATCAAGCGCATGGTTGATTTTGACCGTTAGCGTATGTGCCTACTTCGCTACAACGATTCCATTCGCCTAAGCGCCGGTACGTTCGAGGAGCATACTGAGCACCTTGAGGGCTACCGCGAACGAATGGCGCGCGTGGTGGCAGAGCAGGAGTGGCACGCGCCTCAGGCGTCACTCTTGGCACCCAGCGACGATGTTGCCGCGCAGGGGACGTACGCTGTTGCTGATGCGCTGAAGCACGATGCACTCGAGCATGTCTTCCTGGCGGGTATTGGTGGCTCAAACCTCGGCACCAAGGCGATTCTCGATGCGCTCGGTCACCACTACGCGACCCTGGCCACACTTAGGCCTCACGTGCACTTCCTCGATACGACCGACCCCAGTTTGCTCGCTCACGCGCGTACACGCATCGCAGCACTACCAGCACCCGAATCGGTCGCGGTCATTATCATCAGCAAGTCGGGCGGAACGACCGAGACCCTCTTCAATGCTGAGGTGGTCCTTGCAGCGCTTCGGGAACGGTTCGGTGAGGCGGCCACTACGCGTGTTGCTGTGGTGAGTGAGCCAGACAGTGCACTATCGCGTGAGGCTCGTGAGCGGGGCTTCCATACCGTCGCACACCCACCTGAGATCGGTGGCCGCTACTCGGTCTTCACGGCGGTCGGGCTCCTCCCCTTGGCACTGGTCGGTATTGACGTGGAAGCGTTGAGGGCGGGTGCTCGCGAGGCTCGTGCTCGCGGTCTTGAGGATTCCGACCGCAATGACGCGCGGGCTTCGGCGGTATGTCTCTTTGCGCACTACGACCGCGGTCTTTCCATTCACGACACATTCGTCTTTGCTCCGCAGCTCCACTCACTCGGTCTCTGGTACCGTCAATTGATGGGGGAGAGTGTTGGAAAAGAGTGCGATCGCGAAGGTGTAGTGGTACACGCAGGGATGACGCCAACGGTCTCCGTAGGCTCGACCGACCTGCACAGCGTGGGGCAGCTCTACCTGGCAGGCCCGCGTGACAAGGTCACGACCTTCGTGAGCATTGCGGCGCCGCGCGATACGGTCTCGACCCCAGAGGAACGCGTGTTCCCGAGCCTGGTCCCCATGATCAACGGTCACGATGCGGCCGAGGTGACACGCGCCATTCTTGAGGGAACGAAAGCGGCATACCGCGCTCACGAGCGGCCGTACATGGAGCTCATCGTTCCACAGCTTGATGCCCATTCGCTGGGTCAGGTCCTGCAACTGAAGATGCTCGAGATGATGTACCTCGCAGAGTTGATGCAGGTCAACGCATTCGACCAGCCGAACGTCGAGAGTTACAAGGTCGAGACGAAACGATCACTTGAGGGAGCGTAGCATGGCACAGCTGTACCCGAAAATCACGGTGTCAGATGAGCACGACGACAATCCACAGTTCGTTGAGTTCTTTGATGCTCTCGAGAAGGGACTGATACGACGGGTTTCGCGCGTATTCATTCAGGATGGGGATGGGCGCATTTTCCTCCAGCGGCGTGGACCGGACCTTGAGATTCTTCCTTCGCACTGGGACATCTCTGCAGGTGGGCACGTTGATGAGGGGGACACATATTTCACGGCGGTTCGCACAGAAGTGCGCGAGGAACTCGGTCTTGTTGGACTCTCGTACGTCACACTTGGAAAGTGGTTTGTTGAGGAGTCTCGCAATGGGCAGGCTACTCCGGCGTGGCACATGCTCTACCGAGCAACGTGGAGCGGCTCCCCGCTGGTGCTTGCCGAAGGAGAGGTCGCTGAAGGGAAGTGGTTCACGCGGGAAGCCGTAGACAAATTGTGCGACGCTACAGACGAGCTGGTCGCACCGACCTTGATAGCCAACTGGCGCGACTGTCGGGCTATGCTATCCTAGAGCGCATATGTATCTACTCTTTGATATTGGAGGCACGAAAACCCGTATCGCGCTCTCAGAGGATGGTGAGCACATAGGCGAAGAGGTGAAGTTCGAGACCCCGCATGAGTTTGAACCTGGGATAGCACGCGTGGTCAGTGAAGCCAAACAGTTGACCAACGGAGCGCCACTCACAGCGATCGCAGGGGGTGCCTCAGGTCCTTTGTCGCGCGAGAAGGATCGCTTCGTCAATGCACCGAATCTGCCGCTATGGAATCACCAGCCGCTGGCTGCGCGTCTCTCTGAGGAGCTAGGCGCACCGGTGTACATGGAGAACGATTCCGCGATCGTGGGTTTGGGTGAAGCCCATTTCGGAGCGGGGCAGGGGTTTGGTATTGTCATGTACCTTACCATCTCTACGGGAGTTGGTGGTGCACGCATCGTCGACGGACGGATCGATAGGAGCGCGTTCGGGTTCGAGCCAGGACATCAGATCATCGACATAGACAAGACCCTATGTACCGAGTGCGTGAGTGGTGAGGCGGAGGACACGATCTCCGGCACCGCGACCGCCCACCGCTACGGCAAGAAGGCGTACGAGGTTACCGAGCCCAATGCCTGGGAGGAACTAGCGCACTGGAGCGCAGTTGTTGTCAACAACAGCGTCCTACACTGGTCACCCGACGTCGTCGTGTTGGGGGGCTCAATGATCGTCGGGGATCCCGCGATACCCATTGAGCGTATCAAAGCTCACATCGACCGTATCCTGACCATCTTCCCCGAAAAGCCCATTCTCAAAAAAGCGGAGTTACGTGATGTGGGCGGTCTCTACGGAGCGCTGGTTTATGCTAAACAAAACCACATAACAGAGTAGTATGTCAAGTTTTGTCCTTACAATACTGTTAAAATAAGCTGTATTTTCTAGAGAAAAATACTTGATATCGCTTGGGGAGAGTTCCAATGCGTGGTATCATCTCTCACGGTCCGGTACTACCGGACCTGTTGCGTTTCGGATCTCATGAGATGCTCGTGGACTATTGAAGAGATGTGGTCGACACGGGTATCCGCATGCTTCGGCGCACGAAGTTGAAACTAACAACTGGCTTATAATATCCATCCTGCTTCTCGCAGTGACCTCTGGGGCAGCAGAGCGTGACATCGCGCTCGCCCACACCCCTCAGCTTGCGGACCCGGTTGTCCTTCAAGCACCCACTGAGGTTGTCGTCGTGCAGCGTTCAACCGAGGATATCGTCCGAGAGTACTTCGCTGATATCCCCGTCATGATCGATATCGCGTACTGCGAATCGAAATTCACGCACTACCTCCCATCAGGCTCGACGTTGCGTGGACGCATGGTTCACACGGACCTTGGCGTCATGCAGATCAACGAGTACTTCCACGGCGCCGCTGCGGCACGACTCGGACTCGACCTGCACACGCTCGAGGACAATCTTGCCTACGCGCGCTACCTGTATCTTCGTGAAGGAACCCGTCCGTGGTATCCCTCGCAAGCGTGCTGGAGTCGACGCATCGCGCAGCGATAACTCGACTCTGTAGATAAGTAGAGACAAGAACCCGGCCCTGTGGAGGCCGGGTTCTTGGTATACTTATCGGCGTATGGCACAACGATACTGGCTCATGAAGAGCGAACCGGACTGTTACTCGATCGATGACCTTGCGCGCGACGGCAGGGCAGCGTGGGATGGGGTGCGCAACTACCAAGCACGAAATTTCATGCGTGAGATGCACGAGGGAGATTCTGTTTTCTTCTACCACAGCAACACCTCCCCGCCAGGAGTCGTAGGTCTCGCTCGGGTTTGCCGAGAGGCCTACCCCGATTCTACTGCGTGGAAGAAGGGAAGCGAGCATACCGACCCACGGTCGACCCCGGACAAGCCGCTGTGGGACATGGTCGACGTGTGTTTTGAGGAGAAGTTTGCCCACCCAGTGTCCCTTGGGGAGATGCGGCAGATCAAGGAACTTGATGGTATGCTGGTACTGCAGAAAGGCCAGCGCTTATCGGTGATGCCGGTCAGCAAAGAGCACGCACACGTTCTCGTGAAGCGAGGACGAGCAAGGTAATTTAGACGAGACGTATGGTTACAGGAAAAATGATTCTCAAGGTACTTACCGGTATCATCATCGTGCCGGGTTCGATGCTCCTCAAAGTGTTGTGGGAGACGGCTGAGAATAAGCAGCGACCACGCATCCTGCGCTGGACGTGTGTTGCGCTCGCATTCCCACTCTTTTGCATCGTAGCGCCGTTCGGGGATTGGTGGAATGACCTCTAGCGAATAGCCATTAGCTCTGTTCACTGAGTTTCTTCCACAAAAATACCCCGTCCCGTAAGGGCGGGGATGGAGTGAGTTCCTGTGTCGTTTGAGACACAGGTCAAACAGCTACGCTGTTTGACTGAAAGAAAGCGCAGCTGTCGTTGATACCCTGTGGCGTAAGCCCAGGGTAGTTCATTCGTCGTTGTGTGACCCACTATGAAATCGCTCGTGAATATCACGGAGCTGTTTGTTGGTGACGTGCGTATATATCTGCGTGGTGGCCACGTTCTGGTGTCCGAGGAGTTCTTGCACACTACGTAGGTCGGCACCGTGTGAGAGGAGGTCGGTTGCGTACGTATGACGCAGCGTGTGCGGGGTCACCTTTTTACTCAGTCCGGCAAAGCGAGCGTAGCGAGCTATCATGAGCTGGATGGAACGGGGGGTGAGGCGACGTTCGCCCGGTTCGCGGGAGCGGTAGTTGATGAAGAGGGGTTTGAAGGTGTCACGCCGTTGTGAGAGGTATCGTCGAAGCCAGGTGGCGGCTCGCGGCGAGATGAAAATGGTACGCACTTTCTTACCTTTACCCACAATGGACAGCTCGTAGGTGCGCGATTCGCTTCCATCGCGGAGCATGGAGAGTTGGTCGACGTTGAGCGCGGTCAACTCGGCGATGCGCATGCCCGAAGAGAAAAAGAGCTCCATGATGGTGCGGTCGCGCAGACCCGATGGTGTGGACACGTCCGGCTGTTCGATCATGCGCTGTATGTCCGACAGCTCGAGGAACGATATGGTCTCCTCTGACTTCTGCTTCGCAAGCTTCACCTTGCTTGAAGGGAGTGTCTCGATGTCGCGATCGGCAAGAAAGTCCAAGAGTGAGCGCAAAGCGATGAGGTAGTAATTCTGAGACTTCTTTGAGAGGGAAGAGCAGCGCGTGGTCACGTAGCCACGTGCGAGGAAGAGCCGGTAATCCCAAATGTGCTGCGCGGTCAATTCGTGCGGCAGCAGGTCTCGCTGACCGATGCGCTCGAGCCAGTGGGTGAAGAGGGCGAGGTACTGCGCGTAGTTGCGTTGCGTGTTGCTTGAAAGTCCCTTCTCGATCTCGCAGTAGTCGAGGAAGGGGAGTACGTGTTCACGAAGAGGTGTGGTGCTTGTACCGGAAGGCATTAAGGCCTAGTATACCGTATTGTGTTTATTCGCACAATATATGTAAAACGAACCAAAGCCATACGCTTTGCGTTCGTTTTACATAACGCAGATTTTGCGAATATACGTATTCGCAAGAATCTGCTCAAAACGAACCAAAGCCATACGCTTTGCGTTCGTTTTACATAACGCAGATTTTGCGAATATACGTATTCGCAAGAATCTGCTCAGAACGAATAACCCTCACCTTTGCTCGATTCACTAAGCCTGTTCTAAACAAAGCTCCAGGATCGCTTCTGTGGACCGTTCGTTCGATACCTGGTATGCAGTACCACCTCGCTGCCGGAACACAGCACACGCGTTTTGAAAATCATCGATCAAGATGCTTGCTTAGATCGAATGCTCCCAGTTCTTCACATACATCAACAAAGAGCTGGCCGTCATCATCGGTCTTGTACCGACCTGAGTCTGCTGAATTCTAGAGGCGAGTGAAGTAGCGATCTAGGCCAAGTGCGGTCCAGGTCCAGCGCGTGATCGTGTCGCTGTTCGTGGTAATGAGCATCGTGTGGAAGCGTACACGCAGCTTCCCCACTCTCGTGAAGAACTCTTCCCTGATTGACATTGTGCGACATTTAGCTTGAGTTTTCTTTTCAAGAAGAGTGGATCGTATCCCAGCTCACGACCCAACGCTTCACATACTTCCTCTGCGCTCGTGCGTCCTCGCATCCATGCTGCTGTGTTGCTGTTGCCAAACAGTCTCTCTTGGAGGCTTTCGTACACGTCTGTTGGGAGGTCACTCCAAACCGCTCAAAGCAGATGGTTCCATCGAAATCGATGAACAGAATGCGTTCTCGATGCTCCCCTCCCTGTTCCGGCACGAGCATGATCTAACGTCGCACAATAAACTAGGCTAGTTTTCCTTTGGCTCATCCAGATGCCTCGTGAAGTGCTGCTTCAGTGTCCCGTCGATCGTCTTTTGAAAATTGATGGCATGCTGGGGGGTGAGGACGATCTCTGAGACGAGCTGCGCCTGGTCAGTATTAGGTCGTACAAAGAGGAACTGCAGCACGACCGCATCATCTGATACGTTGAGGTGCACGGAGTTCGCAAACGTAGGCTGGTGCTCTCTACTCATCTGCACGTTGAGTTGCTTTTTGTTCTGTTCCATTGGTGAATGTTGATCATTTTCTTATAAGTAACTCAAAGGATTGAGATATGCTTCAAATCCCGCCACAGGTATTGCCACAGGACTACATGCGGTAATGGGGCGTCCGGGAATGTCCCCTAGCTTTTGGATGCTCACGCCTTCTGTGGCGTACACTGAGAAGTGGAGGTGGGGGCCGGTCGAGTAGCCCGTGTTGCCACTGTACCCCACAATATCGCCGGTCGCCACCTTCTGCCCCGGTGTGACACCAATGTGGGAGAGGTGTGCGTACATGGTCGAGAGCCCGTTGGCGTGCTCGATCATCACCCACTTGCCGTAGGAATAGCAGCCGGCGGCTGCATCCGTGTTGCCCGTTCCTTTGACCGTGCCTGCAAGCGCTGCGGTCACGGTGGTGCCGGGTGCAGCACGAAAATCGATGCCATTGTGGCCTTGGCCGTTGTACGCTCCTCCGGCAGCAAAGGCCGTGTTACCGAAGTACTGCGTGATGCACTTGTCGTTCCCGAGTGCGCTGGTGAAGGTCGGGCAGTTGAGCATGTAGTCGGTCGCGAACGGCCACGCAAGCACGCCCGAGCCAACCGCAGGAATGGTCGCTGGGTTGAGGATGAAATCCAGCTGCGACTCGAACGTCCGCAGTTCAGCCAAGAACTTCTCCCGTGCAGCGATACGGTCATTGAGGAGCTGCTGGTACTTCTCTTCTTCGCTTTGGGTGACCTCAAGAAGTTCGCTCTTCTCGTCGAGGTTCGCATCGACCACGGCTCGCTCGTTTGCAAGTTCACTTTTGAGACCCGAGAGACGGCCTTTCTTCTGTGCGTTGAGATCGCGCGCACCCTCAAGCTCATCTTTTGATTCGCGCAGATCGGCGAGGTGCGTTTGAATAGCGAGTTGGAAGCTTTCGATCTCAGCAAGGTTCTCCCAGAACTCTGCAAGTGTATCGTTCTCCAAGAACGCTTCGACCATGCTCTTCTCACCAAGCGTGTTGAGGGCGCGTAGCGAGACGGCTATCGCTTCTGCGCTTTGAGCGATCTGGAGTTCTCGCTCTCGAATGCGGATCTCCAACTCGCGTATCTCGAGATCGGTCGAGTTGATCTCCTCCTCGGTGACGCGCATCTCGGTGGCGACCTTGTTGCGTGAGAGATCGAGTTCGTTGATGGTCGACTCAAGTGAGCGCTTCTCCTGGCTGACGACGTTCAGTTCTTGCTGGTACTCCTCGATCTCTTCACGCAGCTCGATGAGGCGCTTGTTGTGTTCGAGGATCTTCGAGCGCAGCTGCCCTGCCTCATCAGCATTCACGTGAGGGATCACAATACTGGAGAGGATGCCTGCCGAGAAGAGGCATATAAGAACAAGTGCGCTGTACGTGCGGGTGACCATCTCAGGTAAGGACATCGTGTGCGACCACAATGCGAGCTAAGGTCTCGGCCTTTCCGAGGGCTTCTGCAATGGTTGCGGGGTCAGGAGAGCGGTCGCGTCCTGAGAGCGCATACCGGACGGGCCAGAAGACACCTCCCTTCCCTCCTTCCAGTGCACAGGACTCGAGTGCGGCAAGGATCGCGCTTCGTTGCCATGCTGACTCAGCTATAGTATCCAACGTTTTTGCGGCGAGTGCAAGTCGCTCTGCGGTACGCTGTGGGTCGGGTTCTTTTTTGAAGGGGATGCGTGCGGGGTCGAGTTCGGGGCGTGTTGTGTAGAAGTCGTACTCCCCGTGTGTTGCGAGGTCGCTCACCTCACCCCAGACACTCACCCGCTCGATGAGGTCAGCGGTAGCCGCCTCAGAGGCCATGATGACGTCTCGTAGTGTGGGCCGCGGTGCGAGCGTTCGTGCGATACCCTCCTTCTGTGCGTCATGGGGGAGGGCACGGAGATACTCACGGTTCACCCAGGAGAGCTTCTCAAGTGTGAAGATGGCTCCTCCCTTCTGAACCTGCGCAAGGTCGAACGCGTGGGTGAGCTCGTCGAGCGAGAAGAGCTCTTGGTCGGTACCGGGGTTCCATCCTAAGAGTGCAAGGTAGTTCACGATCGCTTCGGGGAGGTACCCACGTTCCCGGTACCACTGCATTTGGGTCGCGCCATGCCTTTTGGAGAGCTTGCTGCGATCTGCACCCAGGAGGAGCGGCAGGTGGGCGTAGGTGGGTCGAGGCACACCCAACGCCTCTTGGATGAGTATTTGGCGAGGGGTGTTGGAGATGTGGTCCTCACCACGAATGACGTGGGTCACCCCGGCGAGGGCGTCGTCCACGACGACCGTGAAGTGGTAGAGCGCATCGTCGAGCGAGCGTGCGATGACCAGGTCACCTAGCTCCGTTGTATCAAAGGTGATGTCGCCCCTGACCGCATCCGTGAACGTGATCCTGGAGCCGGGGTTCCTGAGGCGGACGACCGAGACGATGACCCCTGGCTCACGCTTACTTTCCTCGTTGGAGATGTACGCCCGGTCTGCGGCAATGAGCTCCTCGAGCTTTTCACGGTAGATGTCACTGCGCTCTGACTGACGTGAGAAGTCGTCCCAGCTGAGACCTAACCAGTGCAGACCCTCAATGATCTCTTCCTCATACGCTGCACGTGAGCGTTCTCGATCTGTGTCCTCGCTGCGGAAGATGAATTGACCACCGTGACGACGGGCAAAGAGGAAGTTGTAGAGCGCGGTCCGGGCGGTACCGACGTGAAGATGCCCCGTGGGGCTCGGGGGGATTCGAGTGACGATGGGCATACTAGGTGACGGTCTGCTCGTGTTTGATACAGATCGCGAGGAGCTCTTCTGCGATACGGGTCGCAGAATCGGGGCGGTACAGCTCTTTCGTAGCAGCCGACATAGCACTACGCTTCCCTTCGTCTTGCATGAGCCGGGTGATCTCTGACACGAGAAGGTGGGGCGTGAGGTTGTTCTCCTCGATGACGTTCCCCGCTCCGAGTCGTGCAACAGCATACGCATTCTTGCGCTGATCTCGCGATACTTCTTCGCTGATGGGGACGAGGATCATGGGAATACCCCACGCCGAGGCCTCGAAGATGGTGGTCGAACCAGCGCGCGCGATGATAAGGTCGGTCGCGCCAGCGGCCATGCGCATGGCAAGATCGTCGAGGTAGCCAAATCCTTTGTAGCGGTGGCGGTAGGGGTGGTTCTCGAGAATGATGCGGGCTGTGCCGGTGACCTCGGTCTCATGTGCGGGACCCGTTTGGTGAATGACCTGGTAGTGGTCGAGCAACTCTGGCAGCGCGTCGAGTAGGGTGTCATTCATTTTCTTTGCCCCTTGCGAACCGCCCAGAAAGAGTAGCGTTGGTACGTCATCGGTAAAGCCCAAGTACGCATGCGCACCTTGGTGCTCAGGATGGAGTATCTCGCGGCGCACAGGCACACCAACGACCGCGATCTTGTCGCGGTACTTCTTCGGGAAGTGGTCGATAGCTTGCGGATAGGAGATGCCGATACGCAGCGCGAAGCGAGCTGCGAAGAGGTTCGCACGACCAGGGATGGCATCTGAGTCGTGGATGATGATCGGGATGTTGAGGATCTTTGCGGCGATGACGGTCGGGATACTGACGAACCCACCCTTACTGAAGACCACATCAGGAAAGACGCGCAAGAGCATGGAGATCGCCTTGACGGTCCCAAAGAGCGTCTTGAAGAGATCGGTGAAGTTCTTGATAGAAGGATACCGGCGTAGCTTCCCTGCTGGAGCGTGGAGGTAGGTGATCTCATTCTCGTAGAGCGCACGTTCGTTGTAGGGGGTCGTGCCGATGTAGTAGAGCTGCGGTGATATGAGACTACGCTCCTCAGCGAGACGCACGACCTCCTCCGCGACCGCGATGATCGGGTAAAAGTGACCTCCTGTACCTCCTCCGGTGAATGCGATCTTCATATTACCTGCGCCGTTGTCGTGATACGTTGAGGATGATACCCACTCCTGCAAGGGTCGTCAGCATTGCGGTGCCGCCGTTACTAACAAATAGTAGCGGAACACCGGTCAGTGGCATGACACCCAACATTGAAGCGATATTCATCAGTGATTGTGACATAATGAGTATAACAATCCCGAGCACCAAGAGTCCACCAAAATGGTCACGTGCGCGCGAAGCGATCAGGAGACCACGCCACGCAAAAAAGGTAAAGAGGCTAAGTAAGAGGACCATCCC
Organism: uncultured Candidatus Saccharibacteria bacterium; assembly: GCA_964459075.1. GTDB lineage: Bacteria > Patescibacteriota > Minisyncoccia > Phycocordibacterales > UBA12088 > CAYWKE01. The sequence goes on from CAYWKE010000004.1 coordinate 29,263, forward strand.
CACGAAGCCGAACTCCTCCGCTGCGACCGAGAATATCGAGTCACCAATGGGTTCCGGCAAGAAACTGAACTTCTGGATGCTCTGCCCGAACCCGCGGCCGAACCAGCCACCCGAGCCGACTGCGATCAGTGACTGCTGAAGCTGGTAGCTTGCACCCAAGGGGTCGGCGGCAGGGTTGAGGAACGTCAGGATGCGCTCCATCAGGTAGGGGCGAATGAGAATGAGAGTACCCAGGGCGACGGTCGCAATACCTGCGAGTGTGGCAAGATCGATGGGACGAGCCCCTGCAGCAATGTACATGCCGGTGAGTGCAAAGCCGATGACAAGCAGGGTGCCCGTGTCGGGCTGTAGCAACAGAGTGAATGCGACCATGCCAGTGAGTATAAGGAACGGGACGAGTCCGCCGCGGAAGGTTGCGGTCTTGCGTCCCGAGAGCGCGAGCCAGTGCGCGGCAAGCAGGACGCTGGCGTACTTCAGGAACTCGGCTGGCTGGATGGAGAGGAGGCTGAGGTCTATCCAGCGACGCGCGCCGTTGTGTTCGAACCCAAGCCCGGGCACGAACACCAGTAAGGTGGCAAGGAACGAGAGTACGAAGAAGGGCACGGCTGAGCGCCTGAGCTTCGCGTAGGGTACGTGCATGAACAGAAGCATCAGCCCAAGTCCGAGCGCGATCGCAGCAACCTGGCTCACGGCGATGGTCGAGATGTGGTGTCCAACACGCGCCATCTGTCCCAGCGACGCCGAGGCAAAGATCAAAAAGCCCACCGTGAGGAGGATGAGGACCGTAATGAGGAATACGCGATCGTAGCTTCGAAACATGGACTAGCTGGTGAGTGCAACGATGACCCCGATGAATGCAGCCATGATGCCCAGTATCCAAAAGCGCATGACGACCTTCTCGGGAGGCCACCCCGCAGCCTGGAAGTGGTGGTGGATGGGTGCCACGATGAAGACCTTACGGCCGAGAAATCGCTTCGCGAGCAGTTGGAGGGCGCTCGAGCCGGCGGCAGCGACCAGGAGGATGGAAATGATGGGCAACACCAAAACCGCTTCGGTCAGGAAAGCAACGACGGTGAGCGCGAGGGTGAGCGCGGTCGTTCCCGTGTCTGAGAGGTAGAATCGTGCCGGGGGGACATTGAACCAGAGGAATGCCAACAGCGCGCCCATGACCGAGAAGGAGAACGCAGCGAGATCGATCTGTGCTTGGTTGAAGGCGATGAAACCGTACGCTGCAAAGATGATCGCAAACACACCCCCAGAGAGCCCGTCAATGCCGTCGATAACCCCGCCCGAGTAGATGCCGATGATAACGAGGATACAGAATGGGATGAAGAGAGGTCCCAATTCGAGTGCTCCCCAATACGGTACGGCGACCGAACTGACCTCGAGCTTGTCGTAGAACCACCACGCGATCACGAGACCAACCGCGCCGACCAACAACAATCGTTTGCCAGAAGAAAGTCCCCCACCCTTCTGGTCGTAGTGTTCCAGGACCGCCATGACATCATCAATGAGACCTATGAGAGCACCGATGAGGAGTGCTGCCAACGGCAGCCACGTTTGGCTACGGGAAAGAAAGTTGAGCTTCTCACCGATCGCACCATCGAATGCGCTAAACAGCCAAAACGTAGCGGTCACGACGGCCACGCTCGCCCACACGACGATACCTCCCATGCGCGGGGTCTGGCGTCCCTCATCGTCATGGAGAGACGCAGAGATAGGTGCTGCTTTGCCATCTGTGGTGTAGGCAACGCTCTTCTTCTTCCACGCACGATGCTTGTAGAGGAAGTGGGTGACGAGCGGAGTGATCGCAATACCTACCGCGAATGCGGCCGTTGCTGGAAGGAGTACTTTGATGACGTCGATCATAAGGCATACACCGAGCTCCCACCTGAGCTGGCGGGTTGGGTCACTCGGGGTTGTAAGGGTTCAAAGAAGCGCGCAACTTCTTATGCTTTCCAGTATACCGCGTTTGGGGGCTGTCGACAGCACTTCTCAACAGCTTACTCTGCTAGACCAATGAGAAAAGTCGTCCGATGAAGAATACGTAGAGCACGAGGTAGAGGGAACCCTCCCAAATATGGATACGGCGCGAGATACCAGAGATGACGAACAGGAGGGTTGCCACGACCATAACAGGAAGCGCGAGCGTGAGCGTTTCGCGATCGAGGGGCAGTGCCACAAAGAGACCAGGGATCCCCACGACCAACAACAGGTTGAACACGTTGCTGCCAAAAATGTTGCCGAGCGCTACCTCTGATTTACTACTTAACGCCGCTTTTGCGGAAACCAAGAGCTCAGGCAGCGAGGTTCCGACCGCGACCGCAAAGAGTGCCACGGCGCTTGGCGCGATCAACAGGAGCTCTGCTGCAGCAATGACCGAATCGATGAGGTACTTTGCTCCACCAGCGAGAGCGACCACACCCACAACCAAGAGGATAAGGTCGCTGGTGCGTACCGACTCAGGAGCGGTGTCGGTACGTGCTCCACTCTGTGGTGCGGTATCAGGCGCAGCAGCTTCTGCAGGTGGCGCATCGATCGAGACGGCGTGGGGGCGTGGCAGTACGCCCCCTCCCTCCCCGGTGGTCTCCTCGTCGCTCTGGTGTTTGAGCGTGTAGGCGAAGTACATGATGAAAGCGAGGATAAGGAAGCCGGACTCAGCACGCGTGATGAGACCGTCGTACGCAACGCCGACGAAGAGGGTCGTGGTGATCGCAATGAGCGGTAGGTCGAGGTCGATGAGACTCTTGGTCACGGTCAGCGCTCGGGCGAGCACTGCAGCTGATCCGACCACGAGGAGGATGTTCGCAATGTTCGAACCTATGGCATTTGCCGTGACGATCGATGGTTCCCCGGCTATGAGAGCGAACACAGATGAAATGAGCTCAGGAAGTGACGTACCGATACCCACGAGTACGACACCGATGATGAATGGCGAGAGGCCGAGTGCGCGCCCGATACGCTCTGCGCCCAGAAGAAGCCAGTCCGCACCCTTGACGAGGGAGGCAAGGGAGACAACGAAGACGAGTGCTACGAGTGCGAGCGTCATACACCCGTGAGGTAGGAGCGTGCGGCGTCCGTGAGGGTCTCCACATCACTGAACCGCTCCTCAAACGTCGAGCCGAGGACGACGATGATGAGGGGGTGTGCAACGCCCGCGTCGACCGCAACCGCGAGGTTCCCCCCTGCCAGATCGGTGAAGCCGGTCTTCGAGCCGATCATCCCCGGCACATCGCCGACCGTGCCATTGGTATTCGTTGCTTGATGGACGAACCCAGAGCGCGATTCAAACGTACGCGTAGGAAAGCGAGATGCTTCAAAGACGTCAGGATACTCACGCATCATCGCTACCAGCATGCGGGTCGCGTCTCGCGCCGAGCCCTCAGAGCCCGGGGTCGTCTGCGAGGTATCAAGACCTGTTGCGTTGCGGAAGCGGGTCGAACGCATACCCAAACGCCCCGCCTCTGCGTTCATTTCCTCGACAAAGCGCAGACGCGCTGCGGCCTCTTCCGATTCGGTCAGGGTGGTACGCGAGGTGGTCGCACCCGCTCCTTCTGATGTTCCAAAACGAAGCTGTGCGCCAGCTGCTGCGGCGAGCGCTTGTGCTGCGTCGTTGCTTGAGGTCATGAGCATGAACGCTGCAAGGTCCTGTGCACGCCACTCCTCGTAGGCGATGAGCCCGCTGTCACCTTCTGTCGCGAGCGCCCCGGGGAGGATCGGTACGATGGCATCACTGCCGAGGACCTTCAGTGCTGTGTAGGCGGTCATGAGCTTGCCGACCGACGCGAGGGGTAGTGGTGCATCTGCCTCACGCGCAAAGATGATGGTGTCCTCGGTCGTATCGAGTACGACCGCGGAGCGTGCCCCGAGCGTCACGTTTGAGAACGCGGAGAGGTCACGCACGATGCCCTCATCCGGTTCCAGGATCGGTGCCTCGAGCGCGATCGCGGCCAAGGGTTCACTCGAATCCACGGTGTGTGGACCTATGAGCGTGTAGCTTAGTGCGACGAGTCCGCCCACAGACGCAAGTGCGACCACGAGCATCATGATGATGAGTGCGTCGTGGTGGCGGGTCGCCAAAGGTGGAGCGGGGTCATGCTCGTGGGTCGTGAGGGTCGGGTCACCAAAGAACGGGAGCTGCTCAGTTGGCTCACTCCCCTCCCTCGTCCTCGCTTCGCTCGAGTGCTCGGGCAAGTTTATCCTGTAGTTCATGATGATCTGGGAGGTCCTCGATACGTGCCACGCCGAGGTGTGCCAGGAGTTCCTGGGTGGCTCGGTAGTAGTGCATCCGTGCGCCACTACATGCGTCGAGGCGTTCAACAAGACCCCGTACCTGCAGGGTGCGCAGGATGTAGGATGAATTGACACCTCGAATATGGTCTATCTCGGCACGCGTGACGGGACCCTTATACAGTACTATAGCAAGGGTTTCGGCACCAGCACGGCCAATGTCACGGGAAAGCTCGTGCTTGCGTACGGATTCGATGAGCGGGGCGACCGAGGGAGCGGTGCGTAGCGCGAGTGCCCCATCATCCTCGATGAGAGCTATACCGCCATTACTGAAGCGTTCGCGCAGCGCAGGGAGTGCCTGGTGGAGCTCGTCATCGGATATGCCGAGGAACGTAGCCAGCTTGGCCTTGGGTGTGGGTTCGGCGAGGTAAAAGAGAAGCGCCTCCAGGTTGTGCGTGAGGGGGGTATCAGCTTCCATAGTGGGGGGTACTAACTTGATCTGACTCCATCACTATATCAGCAAAGTTACCGTACTGCTCAACCTTCAGTGTCCCCTGCTTAACCAACTCAAGCATAGCGAGGAAACTCACGACCACGTTCACCTTGCTCTCGCGACCGTGCCCGGAAAACTCACGGAAGCTGGTGCGGCTCGCACTCTTGACCCGGTCGATGAGTCGGTCGATCATCTCCTCGAGCGATACGATCTTTTGAACGACCGCGCGCGGCACCTGCTCTTCCTGTTTGGGAAGTGCCGCAAGAACACGGTCGGCCGCAGCACGCAACTCCTCAACACTACACCGTGCATCGGGATGAAATAGGGGCTCCTCGTCTTTGTGGTCGAGTGGTTCAAAGAGGTAGTTGTGCCCGAAGCGCTCCTGAATTCCCTTCCCTGCCCCGCGGAACATCTGGTAGAGGCGCAGGCGCTCTTCCAACTCCTCCACACTCTCTTGTTCCTCTTGCGAGAGTTCGAGTTGCGGAAGGAGCGATCGGGATTTGATGAGGACGAGCGTCGAGGCGACGAGGATGAAGTGCGCGGCCTCACCCATGGGGAACTCGGGGTGCCGCTTGAGGTAGTCGACGTACTCATCCGCGACACGCGCGAGCGCTATCTCATTGATGAGGAGCTTGCGCTTCTCGATGAGAGTAAGAAGAAGGTCCAGCGGACCCTCGAACACTTCGGTTTTGACGTGAATGGTTGGTTGCACGTCTCTATTGTACGATAGAGGCATGTCTCTGCGAACCCCGCTATCCCTGTTCATTCTTGGCTCCCTGTTGGGCACCATCACGAGCGTGGGCGGGTGGCTCCTCGCGCCCATCGAATCGGTCTACCTATCTCGTCTCACCGATAACGAGTTTTTGATCGGGTGTACGTTCGCGCTTGGCTCGATCGCTTCTGCGCTGCTCGCGCTCTACCTCGGTCGTTTGTCCGATTGTGTTGGGCGCAAGCGTATCCTCTTGGCTGGTCTTGCGCTTGGAGTTGTGTTCCCCCTCATCTACTCCTTCGCGATCAACATAGTGATGTACATGGGCGGGAAGCTCCTGTGGGCGACCACGGCGGTTGCCGCCGGACCCTTGCTGGGCGCATACCTCCAAAGTTTGGTGCAGGGTCTACCGCAGCGTGGCCACTACCTCTCGCTCTACTACAGCGCCATGTCACTCTCGGGGGCCTTGGGCCACTTTCTTGGCGGCTACATCACGGATGCGTTCAGCTTTACGGCGACGTTCTTTACCCTCGCTGGTATCTACGCCGTCGCCACGCTTGTGGCGTGGTTCATCCTGCATGAGGATCCGCGCCCGACGGGGCACCTACAGCGGGCAGATGAGCCGGAGCCACGCGATCTTTTCTTCGGCATCCGCTACATCTTCACCCGCGTAGCTCTTGTCTACTACTTCATCCTGAATTCCTCGTTTGCGGTCGCGTATGAGACCAAGTTACTGCTGTGGCCACTCATTGTGTTTCAGTTCACCGAGAGTGCGCAGGTCATGGGGACGATATTTGCCATGACCGGTGTGGTGGCTTTCGCGATACTCCTGCGCAGTGGGAAGGTCGTTGACCGGTTCGGACCGTACATGGCGGTTCACATCGCTTTTACGAGTGGTATCGTCGGAGGCGCGTTGATGGGGGTTGCCGATGGGGTGTGGCTGTTTGCGCTCGGTGCATTCTTCTTCACGGTCGCTGAGGCATTCTACGGATCTGCACAAGGGGTGCTTCTCATCGATCACGTTGACAATCGCTATCGTGGCGAAATTCTTGGGGTTGACCACATACTCGACAGCACACTTTCGGCAGGAGCAATGCTTCTTTCGGGCGCTCTCCTACTTGTATTTGGAGCCCAATTTGTTTGGCTTATTTTTGTGGCTCTTCTCACCTTAAGTTATGTCGCGGCAAGCTGGTATCGACTTCTTCGTATACGGGAGTTTTCTGCAATCAAATCTTGACAAATTGTATATTTAGTGTACGCTACGAGCCAGTCACGCCACGCATGGATGGAGAAGGGCTATGGGGTATTCCTTACCCAAACCGTTACCCAACTACCTGCGGCAATTTGCCGGCACCTCAACAAAAACCATCGTCGGGAAAATCTTCCCTGGGAGGGATGGAAAAACCTGGAGAGATGGAATCTCGGTCGAATCCCTCACACTTCACGGTGCCACCAAATGGTACGTGTCGTGCGTCTTGAAGGAGAGCGACGAGCTCGGAAATGACCTCTGGTTGTACTTCCACTCCGATGGAAAGTGGAGGAGAAGCATGCAACGTTTTCCCAAGGACAACAAGCTCCTCGGGTACTACCCCACTGAGCAAGAGGCCAGAGGGGCACTCAAAAAGGTTTTGAGTTGTCGCAACTACTGAAGCAACCGGCCGGAGCATATGCTCCGGCCGTGATGAATATATGTGCACTACTCCGGCTTACTGAGCCTTGTATCAATACGATTGATATCGCGCGGGAAGAGAGTTGCTTCTTTGACACTCTCAAGACCCAGGAACTTCTGGGTGAGTCGCTCAAGACCCATACCCCAGCCGCCGTGCGGGGGCATGCCAAACTTGAAGGCTTGGAGGTAAAACTGGAAGTTCTCAGGATCGAGCCCCTTCTCTTTGAGTCGCGTGAGGTACTGATCGTACTCATGCACACGTTTTCCTCCCGTCGTAATTTCAACGCCACGGAAGAGGAGATCGAACGAGAGTGTGTGGTCGGGATCTTCCGGATCGACGAAGGTGTAGAAAGGACGCTTCTTCGTTGGGTAGTGGGTGATGAAGATAAAATCGCTCCCCAACTCGCGCTTGGCGTAGTCGCACAGCCAGCGCTCGTGGGCGGGCTCAAGATCTGGTTCCTCGGTGCAGTCCTCGCCTGTCTCTTTTGTGATGAGACGTTGTGCGTCCCGGAATTTCATGCGAGGGAAGGAGTCGGGTGTCATGGGAAGCTCGGCGCCAAGTGTGGCGAATTCAGCTTCAGACGTCGAGCGGAGACGTGTGACGATCGTCTGCAGTGTCTGCTCGAGAACCGCCATGATGTCCTCGTGGCTTTCGATAAATCCCATCTCGGCATCGATGGAGGTGTACTCGTTGAGGTGCCGTGTGGTGGCATGGAGCTCAGCGCGGAAAACGTTCCCGGTGGTGAAGACGCGCTCGAAGGCTCCCACCATGATCTGCTTGTAGAGCTGTGGGCTCGTGGCGAGGTACGCATCCTGGTTTTTGAGATACTCAACCCGAAAGACGTTCCCGCCACCCTCGGCATCGTCCCCCACGATCTTAGGTGCCTGAATCTCGGTGAAATCCTGGGCGTACAGCCCGTCGCGGTAGCCGCGAATGATCTCGCTCTGCACTTTGAAGATTGCGTGTTCGCGCTTCCTCTTGTGTGTGAAGGGGCGGTAGTCGAGGTTGGTGTCGATGTTGATGTCAGCGTTGAGATCGAAGGGCAACTCCTGAGCTCGTGAGAGTATCTCGATTCTGGTGATCTCAAGCTCGATGTCGCCGTTTTGAACGCCTTCCTTGCGCATCTTCTCGGGCCGCTCGTTGACAATGCCTGTGACATTGACGACCCATTCAGGCCGCAAGGTCTTGGCTACTTCCAAGACCTCGGGCTTGCCGAAGACGACGCCCTGGATGAAGCCAGAGCGGTCGCGGAAGTCGAAGAAGGCCATTTTTCCCTGATCGCGCGCGGTGTCGACCCACGCGCCGATCATGACCTCCTCTCCCTTGTGTGAACTGAGCTGTGCGATGAGTGTACGCATATTCTAGTTTGTTAGGCGCTAGGCTTTAGGCACTAGGCATTAGGTTTGTTAAACGAATCTACCGTCCCTTCGCCGACAACTTCGACCTCGCCATCGACGACTGCGAGTGCGGAGGTGTCGTCGACCGCGTAGAAGGTCTCTTGTATCGAGCCGGCAATGTCCTCCATAACGCCCTTACGGGCGTTCGGGAAGTCATGTGAGTTGTAGTGGGGGCGGAAGTGAAAAGGGACGAAGTTGAGGGCGGGTTTGCCTGCGTAGCTCTTGTCTTCATAGTACATGTCAATATCTTCTGAGGAAACGAAGGTCGTGGGGCCGGTCACAATCGAGCCCGCACTGATGCCGGCGTAGACACGGGTCTCAAGAAGTCGTGGCAGCTCTGTATCAAGCCCAGCTTCGCGCATGTGGTCAATGAGGTGGTGCGTATCGCCGCCTGAGAAAAAGAGTACATCAGCCGCTTCGAAGCGCGGGAGCCACTCCTCTTTTTTGAGCGCAGAGAAATCGACAACGTCAAACTGCTTGAGGCCCTGCGCGTGAATGCGCCAGATATCGTTCACGAACCAGGTCTTGTTCCCCTCGGTCGGGTTCATTGCGGTCGGGACGAATGTGATTGTGGTCTCGCTTGCGGGTTTTTCGACGAGCGCAAAGAGCTTCGCTGCAATACTCTCAGTCGAGAGGCCGTTTGAGGTGAGAAGTAATTTCATACAAGTGAATTAGACACGAAAATCGCCCCTTCGAACTCATCTGCCCGTGCTCATATCCGGAGGTTTCACCTCTGGACAAAGCTGATGAATTCGCAGGGGCGATCTCAAGTGTGCGGGTTATTCTGCCCTACTTGGCCGCGGTGCCACCCTGGTTTGTTGCTTCATTCTTGCGCTGTGTCGGGCGCGCCCGGAGGGGTCTACTGGTCTGCCCCAAAACACATGTGGCAAACGTTCTTCCCTCGTCCTCGTCGGTGTCAGCCGGGTCGGGGGACGTAGGTATGACCATAAAACAAAGTTGTCTTCTCTGCAAGTCCTGACGACGTTAACCGGCGCTTGCGCGCCGGTTATCTCGTTCATCCCCAAGGTTCTTCACCGCGGGCAGCCTGGTCGCCGACAAGCTTCCCGTCGAATAGAATTGTTCCGACGCTTCCCAAGCATGGCACTAACCATGGCCAAGACCACAGTACAGCCACCACGATGGGGAGAGTTGTGCTAAGCAACAACGTTTTTGCACTCATTATATTATTCCTCCCAATTCTCAGCGTCTGTGATGCTTCGCAGACGGTTCCTGGTGGCCAGTGTGCAATCTCGATCGTAACTTGTCAACCAATATTCACCCCAAGCCGCTCTTTCACCAGTGCTATCTTTTCTAAGGCTAGATTCCTGGCCTTTTCGCTCCCTTCCTCGATGACCTGCAGGACCTCGGTATCGGTGATACTGTTGCGACGTTCGCGCATCGGGCCGAAGTAGGCTTCGATATCTTCGATGAGGGCTTCTTTGAGGGCTTTGTACTTCCCTTCGTGCTCCTGGTAGAGGGGTTCGAGCTCGGCTTCGCTTTTGAGGAGTTTGTGAATGGCGTAGACGTTCTCAGGGCGGGTGCCGGAGGAGTCGGTGACAATGCTCATGACCGCTTTGGCGATGATGTCCTTCGGGGCGAACAAAGGAATGGTGTTCTTGTAGCTCTTGCTCATTTTCTGGCCGTCGGTCCCGGGTACAACGCCCACGCCCTCGATGATCTTCTCCTGGGGCATGTTAAATGTCCCGCCGTAGGCTTGGTTGAACTTGGTTGCGGCCTCGCGCGTATACTCCACGTGCTGCTTTTGGTCGTGGCCCACGGGCACAATGTCGGTGTCGTACAGCAGAATGTCCGCCGCCATGAGCATGGGGTAGTTGAAAAGGCCTGCGGTGGGCTCGATGCCCTTGGCGATCTTGTCTTTGTATGAGTGAGCCTGCATCAAGAACGGCACCGTGACGAGACACTCGAATATCCACGCGAGCTCGGTGTGCTCGGGGACGCGTGACTGCTGAAAGATGATGGCTTTCTCAGGGTCCACGCCAGTCGCAAGGTAGTCCTTCACAACTTCAGGGATGTTACGACGTAGGACCTCCGGGTCGCGCACGGTGGTGAGCGCGTGGTAGTCGACGACCATGAGAAAGCTCTCGTATTCCTCGTAGAGGTCCACGAATGGCTTCAGGGCGCCGAAGTAGTTACCGATGTGGAGTTGCTCACCCGAAGGTTGGAGACCCGTGAGGAGGCGCTGTTTGAGAGTATCCCTCATGCGGTTAGTCTAGCAGAAAAACGGGCAAATTAAAGCGCCGCGCCGAAGGCGCGGCGCCCTGATACCCATACTCACCCCTCATACTGAAAACTAGTACTCCCCCACCTGCTGCTCATGCTTATCGGTGATCGGTAAAGTGAAGCTGAAAGTCGAACCCTTCCCTTCCTCGCTCTCGACCCAAATCCGCCCCTTGTGTGCCGAGATGAGCTGCATCGCAATATAGAGTCCGAGGCCTGTACCTTGGACGCTCGCTGAATTGGCATTCTCGGCACGAACGAACTTCTGGAAGAGGTCGGGCAGGTTCTGCTCGGGAATGCCGATACCAGTGTCGTGCACGCTCACCTGCATCTCCGCCATGTTGGGCAGCGTGACTGACACGGTGATCACGCCTTCTCGCGTGTACTTGATCGCGTTGTCGATCAGGTTCGTCACCACCTGCTTGATCTTACTCCGGTCGGCGTGCACCTGTACGGAGTGCTCGAGGAGTTGCGTCGAGAGCGCAAGCTGCTTCTCTTCGGCAACGAGCTTGAGGTCCTCGGTCGTGTTCTCGATCAGTTCGTTGATATCGAATGGTTGGAAATCATACTTCATCCTTCCCTGCTCGATACGCGTTACGTTCAAGAAATCATCAACGGCGACCGACATCATCTTGCCAGAGCGGAGGATCTTGGTGAGCGCGCCACGCACCTTGCCGCTGATAGGGCCAAACGACCCTTCGAGGATGAGCGAGCTGTACCCGGTTATGGCGGTCAAGGGACTTCGCATCTGATGGCTCGCGATCGAGACGAATTCGGTCTTCATTGTGTCAAGTTTGGTCAAACGATCGTTCGCCTTAGTGAGCTTGTTCACAAGGAGTTCGATCTCGCTACGCTGTTCCAGCTCGGTCCGTATCGCTCGTATCAGTTGGATGCCCAGGATAGCAAACAGGACAAGTGTAATGAAAATGACGATACGAATGGTCTGTATGTCTTGTAAGAAGATGAGGGAGAGGATCAGAAGCCACAGACCGATGACCAGCGCCTCCGCTGAGAGTACCTGAACCTGGAATGTTTTTGAACGGACGATCTGCATTCCAACAATTCCCATGAAGAAGACCATTCCAAACAGGGCGTACATCTCCAAGCGAGAGTCGGTCAAGTACCCCAAGGTAGTCAGGTGGGTAACGATGAAGGTAGTACTCACAAATACGAATAAGAAGAACTCGATGCCGATACCCATGAGTGTTATCTCGCGCCTTCGCTCGGGCGAAGCACGACGGTAGGTAAGCACTATGAGCACGAATATCCAGATGATCGAAAGGTATCCGATCCCCGTGTAGTAGAGCTTGTACCAGAAGCCCTCATACACGAATGCATCACATCCGACCAGATCAAACCCTCTTACGCTCGCGTCAAGGTGCGCGAGGAGGAACACGGGTGCCAAGAGCCCGAGGATCGTTGCTTTCACAGAGAACGGAGCATCTCGCTCGTACAGGAACACGTACATGAAGTACACGCACACAAGCGCCATGAGCGCTTTGAGGATGCCAAAGAATGGCCAAATAAACGCAATGAGCTCTCCGTGTACGTTCGTCCAGGCGATCAAACTAAAAAAGGTCCACGCAGAGAAACACAGCGCTATGAGCAAAAGGAGTCGATTCAGAAGGCTGCGTGGTGACGTAGCAAATACCAGGAACCCGATCACGAGTGCAAGTATGGTTGTCGGGATGTGGGAATAGTAGAGGATGGCCGGAAGATCCGGAGCAAAGAAGAAATACGTTGGTGCTTCAAAGAGGTAGCACTGCATGATCAAAAAAAGGTTTCCTCAGTGGTCTCCGGTGGCCTGTCGTGCTCGGTCAAGGTCTCGCATTCGTCACCGTAGGTAGCGTGTGGGCAGTAGTAGATGACGCAGTCCTCTTCAGTGTCGGTGCATGCTTCAGCTGCTGCACAGTCGAGCACGCTGTCACCGCAAAACTGGCGGATGACGCGGGCACTCCGCTCGATGGTTGAGTAGTAGAACGGTTCAGTGCAAGCCTCGTCCTCGCAGTACACAAAACATTCCTCCGTGTATGGATCGCATGGCCCCTCGTAACTTGCCAGGTAATCGTATGAATATAGAAAGCGGTGATAGGAGGCCGCGACCGAGAAGATGACCAGTGTGGTCAGAGCGATGGCAAAGTAATGCTTTTGAAAGAACGCGCGCATGGTTCCGCGTTGTTACAGTAGGCTTATTGTAGCAGAGCGCACAGGTCGAGCGAGCAAGTGCCCGTGTATAACCTTAGGGTGTGACGGAGAGGAGGAGCCACGTCCCGTAGCCGGTCACCACCATCGCCAGAAGCTTCTGGGCAACATTAAAGCGCGTCAATCGTTCTTGGTAGATGTGTGGATAGACAAGGGTGAGGAAGACGCCAATGAGAAAAACGAAGAACGTTTGGAACGATTGCCCAAGTAGTATGAGCGTGACTGGAGCGAGCATGACCGCGAACGCGACCGTGATATTCCCGATCATGTATAAGGATTCGTTGGTTACGTTGAGGCCGAGAATAGCGGCTGAATTCTTTCTCAATGCTATAAGGAAGTGGTGTCGATATGAACGGATGCAGGTAAAAAGAAAGATACCGATCAGAACTAGCATGAGGTGCTCCCAAAAAAGTGAGCGCCACACATCTTCCTCAAGCGCCACATACTTGAAAAGCACTGATTCAAGCGCCCACGAGAGCGCGGCGAGGGTCATAAAGACGACAGTCCCGGTTCGCAGTTTGAAAGCGTTATCCTCATCCAGCTCGAACGAGATGAGCGTCGTGCCGAGGATGACGATCCCCATTGCGAAGAGCTGGGTCGTCGTAAGGGTCTCTCCGAGAATGACATACCCGAGACCTAACGCAAAGACTGGGACGAGCTGGTAAAAGACGATAATGATGGAGGGCTCATCTCCTTGGAGAGCGAGGAGGTAGAACCAAAGTATTGCTAGGTCAAGGAGGCCGACGGTGGCTAGAATTACGATGCGGTATGGGTCGACCGATAGTACCTCGGGGTCAGCAATAAGGATGATCGGGAGCGCAAGTATGGAAAGCAATGACGAGAACAGAACAAGCGTGCCTATGCCCCCCTCTTTGAAATACTTCGAAAGCAACCCTTTATCAATGTGGTTCGTGATCGCGTAGAGAAACGGCGCTACGAGTGCAAGAAGAAACCAGGTCATACTGGAGAAGTATACGTGATACAAACCACCTAGAGATACCCCCACTCTTGCAGCTGCTTCTCCTCACGCTGTAAGAACCGGTCCCCGATGTCGGTTCGGTAGAACGCCTTAGGAATGTGAATGGCCTCCACGAGGTCGTAGGCGTGCTTCTGTGCCGCTTTGACCGATTTACCAGAGCCGGTGACGTAGAGGACGTAGCCGTGGCGTCCTGCGAGGTAGTAGTGACCTTCGGGATGCCGTGCGACTTCCTCGAAGTGGATGCGACGGCGCTCTTCCTGAGTAAGCTCTCGGTTGAAGAACAGTCTCGTACCCTTCATCGATACTCGGCCAAGTCCCGTCGGGGGGTACGGGTTCGGGGGGACGGCCATCGTGACCACGATACCTTTATGACCTGCTTTATGCTTCAGATCGTACTCCTTGCCTGCGGCGACAGCACTAAGAAATTCACCCCACGGTGAGAGGTGCAGCTCGGTTTGCAGTTCGGTCGAGGGCGTGCCAAAGCGGGCGGTGAACTCAAGGGGCCATATCCCCTCCTGGTTGACGATACATCCTACATCAATGTCGCCCCGAAAATCGATCGCACGTAGGTGGGGAACGAGGGGTGAAAGTATCGACGTGAACAGCGGGTTGCGCTCATCGGTGTACCACATCAAGGTACCCATCTCACCGGTCATGGGGCCGATGTCACCGTTGTGGAGCGCCTTGTGCTCACAATTGATCTCGACCGGTCCCACCCAGTCGAGCCCGTTGAAGTAGCGACCTACACCCACCTCGACTCCCGCAACCGTGCGCTGCAGATGTATGCTTCCCCGGTATGACCCCTTGTATGATTCAAGCATGCTGATGACGTCAGCACCCGTAGGGTCGCGCCCTACGTAGTTGAACATGCCGATGTGGTCATTCTGCTTGATGACCCACGCTGATGGGTGCTGCTGTACGAATTCGATGGCATGATCGAGCGTCGGTAGATCGTAACTGGGGAGGGTGGGGATGCCGTGCTGGGCGAGGATGTGTTGCGCGTGCTGGCGTTCAAGCTCGAGGCGGTCACCCCCAGCACTTCCCCCCACGACGCGGTAGCCCGCTTTTCGTAAGCGATCCTGGGCCGCTCCATAGATGACGTCATCGAAAACGATAAGACCCTCCGCTCCAACCCAGGAGAGCTCACGTCGCCAGTCAGTAGTTTTTGTGACGATCCCGTCAAGGCATTCCC
>CAYWKE010000005.1:0-34652 GCA_964459075.1 uncultured Candidatus Saccharibacteria bacterium
AGTTCAATGCGGATATCTTCGAAGAGCCCAACAACATCCTCGATTTCGTGGGTGGTTACTACGGCATGACGCGAGCTGAGCGGAAGGCGCGTATCGATGAGCTCGCTGACGCGTTCGATTTCGAGCCACACCGAAGGAAGAAGTTCCGGGAGCTCTCAGGTGGCTACAAGCGACGCGTAATCCTTGCGCGCGCAATGATGCACGATCCTGATCTTCTCATACTGGACGAGCCAACGGCTGGGGTCGATGTGGAGACGCGGCGTGCGCTATGGAAGTACCTTCGCGAATTGAATGCGCGTGGCAAGACCATAATCCTCACGAGCCACTACCTGGAGGAGGTCGAGGCGCTGTGTGATTCGGTCGCGGTCATTCACAAGGGGCGCATCGTACGCAACGCTACCAAAGATTCGTACGTTTCAGGCGGGCGAAAGCTCGAAGATGTGTACGTTTCGTTGACCGAAGAACCCATTTCCTAGCTATGTCAGATTTTCAACGCTCCATCGTCATCCCGCTCTACACACTTACGCATCAAGAGGTGAAGCGCTTCATGCGCGTGCCCTTGCAGGTCTTGGCCTCGCCGTGGATCAGTGCGCTCCTCTACATCTTCATCTTTGGGTACGTTATTGGCTCACAGATAGATGAGGTGAAGGGGATACCCTACATGGATTTCATCCTTCCTGGGCTCATGCTCATGCAGCTCATGACCGCGGCATTCATGGAGGGCTCATCCGGGCTCTACTTCAAGCGCTTCATCAAAACGATCGAGGAGGTCTTGGTCGCACCCATCCCCAACTGGATGGTCATCGTGTCATTCCTGATAGCCGGTATCATTCGTGGGCTCATCGTTGCTGCCGGTATTTTGTGCGTTGCACTCTTCTTCTCCTCGACACCGCTCCACAATGTACCCTTGCTGCTCGGGTGGGCGAGCGCGGTCGCGGTCATCTTCACACTGTGGGGAATGCTTGTGGGGTTGTGGGCGAAGGGGTTTGAACAGCTCAACGTATTCAACGTCTTCGTCATCATGCCGCTTACGTACCTCGGTGGGGTCTTCTACTCTATTGAGATGTTGCCTGAGCAAGCGCGATTGATCGTGCAGGTGAATCCGTTCTTCTACTTCATCGACGGTATTCGCTACTCGATGGTGGGTGTATCAGAATCAAATCTCGTCTCCGGAGCACTCATCATTCTCGTGCTCAACGTGGTGCTGTTCGCGCTCGTGTGGTGGCTGTTCCGGATAGGGTACGGGATACGGGAGTAAGAGGGTAGCAATAAACGCAGCTTGACCTCCAACAAAAAAGTGGAGGCCTTGCAAAAATGAACGAGAGAAAGATAGCGGCAGGCTGACTGCCATGAAAGAACAAATAAAGTATAAATTGATTCTACTGATTCCTGCTGTCTTGGCAAGTGCTATACTAGGGTGACCTGTGGAAAAGTTTTTAGAGCGAATGTACCGGGTAGAAAAACTCCTCCAGAAACTCAAGGAGCTCTTTCCTGATGAGAACCACACCATTTTGCGCTACGGGAACGATTGGGAGCTTCTGGTTGCGGTGCAGCTTTCGGCGCAGTGCACCGACGAGATGGTGAACAAGATCACCGACAAGCTCTTCAAGAAATATCGGACGCTTTCGGACTACGCGAACGTGACCCACGCTGAGTTCGCTGAGGACATTCGCTCCTCGGGCTACTACAATAACAAGGCGCGCAACATCATTGCCGCGGCGAAGCTCGTGCAAGAGAAGTTTGATGGGAAGCTCCCCCGCACCATGGAAGAGATGCTCACCATTCCCGGCGTGGCGCGCAAGACGGCAAATGTCGTTTTAGGGAACGCATTCGGCATCGTTGAGGGCATTGCGGTTGATACGCATGTGTTGCGCTTTGCGAAGCGCTTCAACCTCTCAGACAAAAAGGACGCGGTGGGGGTCGAGCGCGATCTCATGGAGTTGCTTCCCAAAGATGAGTGGTACCTCTTCACCTACCGGGTCATCGCCTACGGAAGAACCATTGGTCCCGCCAAGGGCTACGATCCGTCTAAAGATCCGCTCGCACAGGTATGTCCGCCACACGTCCTTGGATACCAGTAGTCTACAGGAAAGCATCCGACCCTTGACAATCCAATTCTCCCAGTGGGTTCATCTCTCCGTGTCAAATTTTGCACGGTCGTGCAAAATTTGACACGCTTTCTGTAGCCGAGTTCATTATCGGGCGTGGTGCTAAGACGAGCATGAAGTTAGGTGTGCACATCTGGTAGAATAGCGGCATGGGTCGCCGATGCGCATTCTTTGATATTGATGGGACCGTGTTCCGTTCTAGCTTGCTTATCGAGTTGGTGAACTACTTCGTCGAGCAGGGGTTGTTCCCGCCCGAGGCGAAAGATCACTACCAGCGGCAGTTCATCGCGTGGCAGAACCGTCAGGGTTCGTACGAAGCGTACATCGATGCGGTCGTCGAGACCTTCATGACCCACATAAAGGGGCTGCACTACGGTGACCTTGTTGAGGCGGGCAAGGTCATCATGGCTGAGCATGGGAGGCATACGTATCGCTACACGCGAGATCTGACTATACAGCTGAAACGCGATGGCTACTACCTAGTCGCTATTTCGCAATCGCCGAAGACCGTGCTCGAAGAGTTTTGCAAAGGTCTTGGGTTCGATAAGGTGTACGGTCGCTTCTACGAATTAGGACCGTCGGATCGCTTTACGGGCGAGGTCGGCGACCTCCACCTCATCGCAAACAAAGCGAACATCGTGCACCGGGTCATCGAGAAAGAGCACCTGACGTTCGCTGACTCGGTCGCGGTGGGCGACACCGAAGGAGACATCTCCATGCTCGAGCTCGTTGAGAATCCGATCTGCTTCAATCCGAACAAAGCGCTGTACGAATACGCAAAGCAGCAGGACTGGCGCATCGTCGTAGAGCGGAAGGATGTGATCTATGAGTTGTGACAGATCGCATTAAACCTATGGAACACCGCAAACAACTCAAACGAAGCCGCACTGACCGCATGATAGCGGGTGTGTGCGGAGGATTGGGCGAATACTTCGTAGTAGATAGCACCGCGGTACGACTTGCCTGCGTTGCGCTCACGGTCCTCACGGGGCTCGCTCCGGGCATTGTCATCTACATGCTCGCTATCTTCATTGTGCCTGCGGAGGATGCGGGACCGAAGGTCCGTGACGCAACGCCGGGTACGGGCTCGTGGCGTGAGTCGGGACGATGGTAAGTGAGCGGGAGAGAGATGTGTGGAGAAAGGGACGCGCCGCCTTCAGGCGGCGCGTCTGGACCTTCTACCGCACGCATCGACGTGACTTCCCCTGGCGCACACCTCACCTCAGGGAGCGGAAGGATGGCTCGATCGACCCGTACCGCATCCTCGTTTCTGAGATAATGCTCCAGCAGACCCAGACCGCGCGGGTCGTTGAGAAGTACCGCGAATTCATCACACGCTTTCCAAGCCTGACATCGCTCGCCGAGGCCCCACTTGCAAATGTCCTTCGCGCCTGGCAAGGCCTCGGCTACAACCGCAGAGCGAAAGCGCTCCACGAGGCGGCAAAGGTGGTCGTGCGTGAGCATCGCGGCCGCATTCCCCGCTCGCGCGAGCAACTCCTCTCGCTCCCTGGCATCGGCCCCTACACCGCAACGTCAATCCGTGCCTTCGCCTTCAATGAGCCCGATCTCGCGCTTGAGACCAACATCCGCACGGTTCTCCTCCACCACTTCTTTTCAGGTCGTGACCGAGTGGGAGATGATGAACTCCTCGCGTGTGCCGCAATCGTGTTCGACCTGCATCACCCGCGCGAGTGGTACACCGCACTCATGGACTACGGTGCCCACCTCAAGCGGCAGGGTATCAGGTTGAACGACCGCTCACCACACTACACGAAACAGGCAGCCTTCAAGGGGAGTGCGCGTGAGGTTCGCGGCGCCATTCTCGCACAGCTTGCTGCCACAGCTCGAACAGAGCGGCAGCTACGCACGCTCCCCTTTGCGCACACACGTATCTTCGAGGCGCTCGAGAGCCTTGCGTGCGATGGGCTCATAGAACAACGGGGAAGGACGTGGCAGCTGTGCACTTAGCGCGTATCCTGCAGTGGCAGCACGATCAGCAGACCCACCAGCATGAACGCCCCGAAGAGGAGGAAGAGCGTAGGAAGCGAGACAACAAAGAGTGCGACCGAGGCCGAGACGGACCCCGCAAGGAAGGCGAGCGGGCGCAGCATACGAAAGATCGAGATGAGGTTCGTGTCTGAACCGTTGACCAATTTGAAGAAGTAGCTCTCTGTCGTAACTTCTACAAAACTCGCACCGACGCGATTGATGAAGAGGAGGGCGGCCCACGCCAACAGGGGCATCGCCGTGAAGGAGGGGATGAGCATGAGGGTGAGCGCGATGATGCCAATACCGGTCATGAGTAGTTCTTTTTCACCGATGAAGTTGTCAGCGATCCAACCTGCAGGGTACTCAAAGATGACGTAGGCGGTCAGAGCGATCGCGAGGATGATACCGAAGTCCTCCCACGTGAAGCCCAACTCCTGTACCAACAAGAGCGGCGTGTAGATGACGCTCCACGAGAAGAAGAGGCGCAGCAAGAATTGGGCGCAGAAAATGCGGCGTAGGTTGTGGTTCTTCCACAGCTCACCTACGGTATCACGCAGGTATAGTGGCCGGTAGGGCGGATCGCGAAAGTTCTGCGTCGCGTAGCCAAGGATGAACGTGAAGGGAATGAGGAAGAGTGAGGCCAGGAAGTAGACGCGCGTGTACTCCTCGCCGTCGCCCAGAATGAGAGCGAGCAGCAGTGGCGAGAGCACGGCTGCGATCGTCATTACCGTGAGGAATAAACCGCGCACGCTCCCGGTATCATCCTCTCCCTCCGCGTAGCTCTCCAGAAAGATATCCATGCAGTAGACCATCAACAGTGAGTTGAGCGAGACGAGTGCGTAGAGTGGAATGATGAGCCAGATGGCGCTTGCGGTGGCAAGCCCCAGAAGCACAAAGACCTGTGTGGTCGCCAGGAAGACCACGAGCCGGTGGTTGCCAAAGTAGCGCAGTACCGGGCCGATATAGTAGTAGGCAATGAGGCCAAGGATGGCGGCGAACGCGAAGATGAATCCCACGTACTGCGTGCCGACGAATCCCTCAAGGAACGAGGAGTGAATGTTATTGGTGAGGAAGAACTGGAACCCGTAGAGGAGATTCCCGGCGTAAAGGACCCCGTAGATCGCAGGACGGTGTCGTCTGCGCACGATGATGCGGCGACGTGTAAAGAGCCGGATGAGGACATCCATGTTCCATCTATCCTACCGCGTTGTGTCGCGTGGCCAAAAGAGGCTGTGCACAGTATGCTTATGAGACATTGATACAGAATGCTGTACCATACTAGATGTTGGGGAACTGGTATTGTCAACTAAGAAACAAGGCGTATGGCAAGAAAGGGAATTCTAGGAAATTTCTTGATACAATTGATGGCGTGAAGGATGGAGCCGCAGAGCAACAACGTACGCCTTCAGGAGAAAACCTGAGCGAAGCTGGTCCGGACGAGGCTTTGGCACGAGCTGCCATTAAAGAGATGATGAGCGGCAGTGCAGGAGCTGAGATGTCTCACTGGGTGAACAAGGTTGCTCGCGAGACCGGTGTTAGAGCAGAAGACGTTATTGCGTATGTTCAGGACTGCATTGCTCGGCAAACAGGTGATGAGAAAAATTTGCGCAGCATCAATCCTGACTACCATGAAGGTCCATTGGGTACGCATGCAGAGATGATCCGTAGGATCGTGGGAGAGAGTGGTGAAGATCCATCTATACACCCTGAGAGCTTTTCCATGAGACTTCCTGATGATATTGCAGAGAAGGTGAATATTGCAACAACTCTCGAAAGAGTAGCTGCCGCGGTGGTCGGAATCGTCGATCGAGAACACATAAAAGAGTATGCCCGTGCCATGAAGAATAGGTCTCCTTCTGGCAACGTCGGTCTATCAGAAGGTGCAGCAGCTATTCCTGTTGAGGTCACTACAAAGATAGACGAACTACTTGCGGCATCCTCTCGCGCTGCGTGATATTCGATGAAGTAGCGCTACACCCCGATCACGACCGGAATGACGATCGGGTGTTTGTGGGTCTTCTGGAGGAGGTAGTTGGCGAGGGTGTCGCCGAGGTTCTTGCGAATGAACTCGAAGTTGAGTGGGTTCATGTTGCGCGTTGAATCCTCGATGGTCTTCTTGGCGATGATGCGGGTCTCGGAGAGGAGGTCTTGGCTCTCACGCAGGTAGACAAAGCCGCGGCTGATGATGTCGGGCGACTTCTTCAAGCGGCCGGTTTTGGTGTTGAGGAGCGCGATGACGACGAACATGCCGTCCTCCGCGAGCGCCTGGCGATCTTTGAGGACCACTTCCTGCATGTCACCAATGGCAAGACCATCGACCATGCGAATTGCTGACGGTGCTTTCACGTCGAGCTTGCGGAAGACCTTTCCGTGGTCAGCGACCTCGATGATCGAGGAATTGTCGGGAACGATGACGTTCTCGGGAGCCATGCCCAGCTCGAGCGCGAGGTCCTCATGCATGCGCAGGTTGAAGTGGCTGCCGTGAATAGGCATGAAGTACTGCGGTTTGACCTTGCGGTGAAGCCACTTGATCTCTTCGCGGTTGCCATGACCGGTCGAGTGGACGTAGACATCACTGGTACGGAACGAGATGATGTGCGCACCTGCGCGGGCGATGTTGTCCTTGAGTCGCGCGACCGCACGTTCATTTCCAGGAACGATCGAAGCAGAGAGGAGCACGATGTCGCCCTTCTCGATGTGGAGGTTCTTGTGAGTCTTGTTGGCCATGCGCGAGAGGGCAGCGAATTCCTCACCTTGCGCACCGGTAGCAAGCACAACGATCTTGTCTTTGGGCATACCCGCGGCCTCGGCCGCTGAGACGAACATCTTGTCCGATACCTTGAGCATCCCGGCCTGTTTGGCTATCTCGATGTTGTTCTTCATCGAGCGGCCCTCAACGACGATGCGCTTCTGGTACTTCTCGGCGCTGCCAACGATGGAGATCATGCGCTCCATCTGCGAGGCGAACGTACCGATGATGAGGCGACCGGTGGCTTCCTTGATGAACGTGTCGAGGTTCTGGTGAACGAGCTTCTCAGGTGTCGACCAGCCTGGATTCTCGATGTTGGTCGAGTCGAGGAGCATGAGGAGGACCTTCAGATCGTCGAACACCTTGTAGTTCGCTTCCTCGCGCTCAGAAGGCACGCCGTCCTCGTGCTCGAGTTTGTAATCGGACGGTACGACGACCGCGCCGTCGGGGGTCTCGACGATGATGCCCAAGGAGTCGGGTATGGTGTGGGTCACCCCAAAGAAACGCACGGTCTGCTGGCCGACCTTGATGGTGTCGTTGGTCTCGACAACACGAATATCCAATGGTGGGATGTGGGGGAACTCGCTCTGGCGCTTCTTCACCATGATGGCGGTGAGGTTGCGTGTGTAGATCGGGGGCATGCCGATGCGGTCGATGATGAAGGGGATGCCTCCGATGTGGTCGAGGTGACCGTGGGTGATGAACATCGCACGAACCCGGTCCTTGTTGTCCTCGAGGTACTTGGTATTGGGAAGGATGTAGTCGATACCGGGGGTCTCGACTTCCTTGAACTGGAAGCCGCAATCGGTGACAAGGATGTCGTTCCCGATCTCGATGGCGGTCATGTTGCGTCCGATCTCTTCAACGCCCCCCAAAGGAATTACGCGCACGACGCCTGGCGCGATGGCAGGGACAACGTCGTCCTTCTTCTGGGCGTTGCTTGCCATGGTGGAGCGTGTCGGCATTTTGCGCGGGGGCGCTGGACGACGCCCCTGACCCCCTGAGGAGCCACCTTTGACGAACTTACGTTCGTGGCTGTGAGGACGTCCCGTAGAGCTTCCGTGAGGACGACCTGACGAGGAGGTGCGACGTGCAGTGGGGCGCGGCGAGCCGCTGGCGTTCGCGGTGTTTCGACGTCCACTGCCTGCGGTACGCTTACGTGGTCCGCTGCGGCGCTGCGATGGGTCAAGTGGGCTGTATGAGCGCCTGCGTGGGCGCGCGCCCTGATTTTCTGCGGTAGACATGAATACGAGATGTTAATGAAATAATAGGTGGTTACAAAGTAAGTTGGTCACCAGAGGTTCCACGATGGGCGGGTCCGCTGGTACCAGGTGTGAATGGTCATGAAGCGCTCTGCTGGGGTTGTGGCACCCATGATCGAGATGTTGCGAACATCGGACGGGGCAAGGTAGATGAGATCGGGAGAGTACAGGAAGAGTGCGGGGAGTTCGTTGTGAACCTCTTCAGCAAATGTGGTCAGCTCGAGGAGGCGTTCTGTGGGGTTCGTTGCTGCACGTGAGCGTTCAAGTGCTGCATCAACCGTGACGTTCGCATACTGTGCGATGTTCAGGCCCGGATCGTTCCGTTGACTTGAGTGCCAGAACGCAAAGAGGTCGAGCTCACGTCCAACAACCATGCCGAACAAGAGCGCATCAAATCGTCGCGGTCGAATAGTGCTCTGGGTGAGGTCGTTGCTGTCGAAGACTTCCAGCGTGACATCCACACCGAATGCGCGCCAGGTCTCTTCGAGGTAGGTCGCGGCACGCACGAGCTCGGGCGAGTCCGCGGTTGCGAGCGAGAAGGAGAGGCGGTCGAACTCAGTGTCGGTCTCACGTACCCAGATGCCATCGTCTCCCCGCTCCCACCCGCTGTTTTCAAGAAGCGTCTCTGCAGCATCACGGTCTGGTTCTGGAACGAGTGGGACATTCTCAAAAACACCAAGGGGCACCGGTCCTGCGATGGGAGTGGCGTAGCCCCCAAGCGCCTCCTGGACGAGCACATCGCGATCGATGACCCTGTCGAGTGCCTCGCGCACTTCGCTGCGCGCGAAAATGGAAGCTCGATTCACATTGAAGAACACTGTGAAGAGTCGGGGGAGCGGGGTCGAGAGGATATCGGCACGCACGCGCTCGTGTTGACTCAGAAGGGCGGGCGTTGCGCGCGCAAACGCATCGATCTGCCGTTCGGAAAGAAGCGAGAGAGCGTCCTCTTCACTGCGTGCAAGTAAGAACGTGAGATCGGTGAGCAGGGGCTCCCCAAGAACGTAGTTAGAGAACGCACGCAGGTCGTACTGGCGCGGAATGCTCGCATCATCTCTGCGAATCTCGCGGATGCGGTACGGGCCGGCACCCACCGGGTGACTATTGAGCTCTGAGAACGGGAACTCATCCGCGGCGATGTCCTCCCAGAGGTGGAGCGGCAAGATGCCGACCGTGGTGTTCTCGATGAAGGGAGCATAGGGCTCGGGAAGGTAGAATCGTACCTCACGTTCGCTGACCGCTTCAACGATGATACCTCCCCAGTTCACAAAGAGGGGACTTTTGATGGCGGGGTCTTGAATGCGCAAGATGGTGTGCACCACGTCAGCAGATGTGACCGGTTCTCCGTCATGGAAGGTCGCATCTTCACGAATGATGAAGGTGTACTGGAGACCATCGTCGGTCACGCTGTAGCTTTCAGCGAGTGCGGGCGCGAGCCCATCAGGGGTTGCGGTCATGAGCCCTTCAAACACCAGGGCCGCGAGGTCTTGGTCTGCAAAAGAGAGCGCGAGGACCGGATTGATGAAGCGGGGAGTGCCGATCAGCGCCTCAGTGAAGCCGCCGCCGCGTGCCGGCACCTCTTCCATGAGGAACCCCGCACTACTGCGCACAATAAGCACGCCTGCACCTAACACAACGAGCGCAAGGACAAGCGTCTTCATTGCGCGAGGAAGGTGTCGACGACGGTGATGCGTCTCGAGTGGATACGACGAGGATGCCTGTGGGGTCGAATCGATGTGCTGTTGGTCGAGGAAGCTCATGCGAACTCGTGTCGGTTCGGTGCTGTGGGGTACGCGCACACAACACTAGCTAACTGGCTACCGGCCAGCGCGGTTCTTCAATTGCGTGACGAAGGTGATGCGCGAACGCTCCGTACTTGAGTCCTGGCATGTCCAGGGCTAGAAGTAGAGTGCCGAGAACGCAGCGAGTACGTACAGGATAGCAAGCACGATGGTGGCCTGGAAGAGTGTTTTCTCAAACCCCCGCCTCGTGTAGTGCACCGAATCATCGCTGCCTCCGAATACGCCTCCGAGACCCGAACCTGTCGACTGCAGGATGATGGCCGCAATGAGGAGGAGTGACAGCGTGATCTGGATATATGGCAATCCAGACGATATCAATTCCGTCATGTTAGGGAGACTATACCGAAGTCGGGTCGGGTTGGCAAGAGGAAACATCGTAACCCCAGCTGACCCTGTTTGACACTCCTCTCCCCACTCACTATACTGTTCACGCTTTATCAGGGTTTAGGGTCTAACTCCACTATTCCATATGTCGAAGAACGCATCGAAGGCAGATGTGCAGATTCGCCCACTGGGCGACCGCGCGCTCATCAAACCCGAGAAGGGAAGCGAAGAGACGACCACCTCAGGCATCATTCTCCCCGACTCGGGTGAGGCGAAGCAGGATCGCGGTACGGTCGTTGCGGTCGGCCCCGGCAAGGTGGGCGACGACAACGAACTCATCCCGATGTCGGTCAAGCAGGGTGACACGGTCCTCTTCCAATGGGGCGACAAGGTCGAGTACGGAGGTGAGGAGTACTACCTCGTCACCGAGGGTAACATCCTCGCGGTCATCGACTAATGTAGTATTCGACGTTACCAACTAACAGATATCCATTGTCTATGGCAGCAAAAGAGGTTCTATTTGATAACGATGTGCGAGAGAAGCTCAAGCGTGGTGTCGACACGGTAGCGAACGCAGTGAAGGTCACTATCGGACCACGCGGACGCAACGTGGCGCTCGAAAAGAGCTTCGGTGGCCCGACCATCACCAACGATGGCGTCTCGATAGCGAAGGAGGTCACGCTCAAAGATAAGTTTGAGAACATGGGTGCCGAGGTCGTCAAAGAGGTGGCGACCAAGACCAATGATGCGGCCGGCGACGGAACCACGACCGCGGTCGTGCTCACGCAGGCTATCATCGCTGAGGGCTACCGACGCACGGCGTTGGGAGCCAATCCCATGATGGTGCGTCGCGGCATCGAGGACGCAGCGCGTGACGTGGTCGAGGAGCTCAAGAACATGGCCAAGCAGATCAAGGGTAAGGATGAGATCAAACAGGTCGCCTCAATTTCTGCCGAAAGTGAGGAGATGGGCACCATCATCGCCGAGACCATCGACAAGGTTGGCAAGGACGGCGTGGTGACCGTTGAGGAGTCGCAGTCCTTTGGCATCGAGTCTGAGGTCGTCGAGGGATTGGAGTTCGATAAGGGCTACGTCAGTCCGTACATGATCACCAACGGTGAGCGTATGGAAGCCGAGTACAAGGATGTAGCCATCCTCGTGACCGACAAGAAGGTGGCGAACGTCAAAGAGATCCTTCCATTGTTGGAGAAGATCGCCGCGACCGGCAAGAAGGACATTGTCATTATCGCGGACGATGTTGAGGGTGAGGCGTTGGCGACGTTCGTCTTGAACAAGCTACGCGGGGCGTTCAACGTGCTTGCTATCAAGGCGCCCGGCTACGGTGATCGCAAGAAGGATATGTTGAGCGACATCGCGACCACCATCGGCGCAACGGTCGTGTCGGACGACATTGGCATCAAGCTTGAGAGCGTTGAGCTCTCGATGTTGGGCACTGCGGGCCGGGTCGTTGCGACGAAAGATAAGACCATCATCGTGGACGGTAAAGGCTCAAAAAAGGACATCGAGGCGCGCGTGGCGCAACTTAAGACCCAGCTTGATCGCACAGAGAGCAAGTACGACCGTGAGAAACTGACAGAGCGCATCGCGAAGCTTGCCGGTGGTGTTGCGGTCATCCGCGTGGGTGCCGCGACCGAGACCGAGATGAAGTATCTCAAGCTCAAGATAGAGGACGCGGTCAACGCGACCAAGGCAGCCATCGAAGAGGGTATCGTCCCTGGCGGTGGTACGGCGCTTGCAAAGATCGCGAAATTGCTTGCCGGAAAGCGAGAAGGAAAGAGCGCGGTCGCGACCCACGACGCTGAGTATGAAGCAGGGTACGCGGTTCTGGTGAATGCGCTATCGGCGCCCCTGCGCCAGATCGCGTACAACGCAGGTCACCAAGATGATGCAGCGGTCGTGGTGGCACGAGTCGCTGAGGCGAAGGGTGCCGAGGGCTTTGACGCCGTCACGGGTGCCTACGTCGACATGCTCGAGAAGGGCATCATCGACCCCGTGAAGGTCGAGCGCTCAGGTGTGCAGAATGCCGCCTCGGCTGCGGCAATTCTCCTGACCACCGAGGCGGCCGTCGCCGAGGAGCCAGAAGACGAGAAGCCTGCAGCTGCACCCGACATGGGTGGTATGGGCGGCATGGGTGGGATGTACTAGAGACGAGCAGACGTGCGGCGCTCGGTAACACAATTCGGAAGCGCCCCGCCTTCGGCGGGGCGCGTTCGTTATTCTATCTGCAGCACCTATACCGTGGATAAATTCACTTGCTTTTTTTTGGGATAGCTTCACACTTCACCCTGTGAATAGGGGTTTATTATTCGTATTAGCACTCGTAACGCTTGCACTACCCGGCGGAGGTTCCTGCACGCGAAAGCCTTGCCTCCCTACCGACAGATACTGTTGAAGAGATCAAAGCGCCTTCTCGGGCGCGATATTTAGTTCATAATGTGTGACAAATATGAAGTATGTACATACGATGCTGTTTGCATTCGCTATGGTGTGCGCAGTTGGGACGGCTGTGTACGTTTCGGCGCAAACTGCACGTTCAGAGCATGAGCACATGGGGGTGAAGGTGCCATTTGAAGTCCGCTACCTGACGAAAGGTCAAGACGAGCGGAGTGCATCGATGGCTTCCGTCCAGAGTGGCGAGCAAAGAGTGATTCAGCAGGAAGCCGATACAAGAAATGAGATGATGTTCCTGTCCCCGGATCGCCAGTACCTTGCCGTAACGTACAGTGGCGCAGATCATCTCGCTAGAACGTACATTACCAATACGGAAGGTGCCCGTGTGGTTGCGGAGCATCTCGGTTATCCGGTCGGGTGGACACCAGACAGTCGCGAGGTGCTTCTATCTCGCTCAATTGAATCCACGGGATACGAGCGGGAAATGTACCGCCTGAGTATTGACGGGGAGTATACACACACAGGGTTACCAAGCGGGGTGCACAGTGCAGCCGTATCGCCAAAAGATGGAAGTATCGTGTATGGTCTGACTGACAGCGCAACGGACGATACTGACGTATATCTGCGCACCTCTCACAATACAGACATCCAAATTCTTGACGGAGCGGGCACCATCTACGCCTGGTTTCGCTGGTCGCCCGATGGTGAACGTATTGCACTCCTGAAGTCCGATCTCTATCTCACACCCGAAGAAAGCGAGATATGGATCATGGACGCTGATGGTGGGAATCGGGAGCGAATTGCAAACGTCGCCTGGTCGTATCCGCCTATCTGGTCGCCAGACGCTGGGAGAGTACTCTTCTCACAAGGAGATACGGTGTACGAATATACCATGGACGAAAAGACGGTACGTACTGTGACTGACAACGCGCCGGTAGAGAGGGCGATACACCCCGTCTATGCGCCCGACGGTGAAACCATCCTCTTTAGTGATACCGAGCAGATATGGTCGATCCGCAATGGCAAACTCGAACTGATAACCTCAGGCTCTGGGAGCAAGCTCTTCCCGATCGCCTACTAGCCTATGAACTACAAGACTGTACTGACTATCGTATTCGCCGTGCTTGCGCTCACGGTCGTGGTGCTCTTTATTCAAGTAGAGCAAGGATTTTACGCCCCAAAAGGCGTGGATGGGCAGCGTGCAACAAGCTCAGCACAATCTGGAGGAGAGATCGATCGGCCTGAGTTGAGTGGTCCAGAAGGCTGGGAAGAGTATTGGAATGATCAATGGAGGATGGCTTTCGCCTACCCCCAAACGTGGGAGCTGACTCCCGTTACTGATCCTAGAGGAAACATCACGAGTGTTGCGCTTAGTGGAGATGGTTACGAACTCATTCTGGGAAGGGGAGCCGGAGGTCTTCCTGACAGAACGTGGGTTCAAACTACGACAACGCTCGACAGCCTAGAAACAAAAGTGTGGGAGTACGTAACTGATTTGGGTAGTTATGAGATTGTGCTCCAAGCCGGGTCATACAGAATCCACGTTACACAAACTCCTCGTGACTCTAGAGAAGTGGTAGACAAAATCATCTCAACAATTTCCATCTACTAACTAATTCGAAACATGCTATGAGACACGTTCCATTTGGGCTAGTAGTATTATCGTTTTTGATCGCATCTACAGCACATGCAAATTACTACACACTGCCAATTGATGAGGTGGGTGATAGCGACATCATCTACTATTCATGGTTTGACCATGATACCTCTGCGTCCCGTGCAAGATATGATGGTGCAACTATATTCGAGTACAATGATCACAAGGGAATCGACTTTGCAACTGTGTACGAAGGGAAAGACATCTTCGCTGCTGCCAGCGGCACTGTGCGTGCAGCAGGGTGGGAGAATCCCAGTGATTACGGCCAAGGGTACGGGTACCGCATCTACCTCTACCACGACGACCAATCTCAACGAACCGTCTACGCCCACTTGGCAACGACATCAACCACAACAAGTGTATCGCTAAACGACGAGTTTGCTCAAGGCGAGGTGCTTGCATCTAGTGGAGATACCGGTGTGTCATCAGGACCCCACCTCCACTTCGGCATCTACGACTGCGACTGCACGAGTTCGTCCGAGCAGCTCGACCCCTTCGGCTGGTGGCAGAGCACGCCCGATCCCTGGCCGCACAATGACAATTGGTACCTCTGGACGACCGATCCGCCTTCATTCTTGATGGCAAGCACGGTTGACTACGACATCACCGAAGATCAAACGTGGCGAGGCAACATTCTGATCGAGGGATTGGTGACCATCGACACGGGAGTGACGGTGACGCTCACGCCAGGAACGGTGGTTAAGTTCAGGGATACAAATGCACGGCTTGCGGTAGAAGGCGTGCTCAACGCAGAGGGTGTGACTCAACGGCCGATCTACTTCACGTCCTACCACGATGATACCGTTGGTGGCGATACCAACGAGAATGGTGCGAGTACCTCACCTGCTGCAGGTGACTGGAAGTTCGTGTACCTATACCCAGGCGCAGATGTGGATCTCACGCACACGTTCGTGCGCTACGGCGGCGGCGGGCAAGGTGATCTTGGCACGAACATCTACAACGCCGGAGGCTCTCTTACTTTGACACACGCCACCCTCACCGACGCACACAACAACGCTGTCCACACGTTCACCGGCACCACGACCTGTCACGAGTGTGAGGTGTACGACAACTGGACTGGAATGGTGCAGTACGGCGGGTCGCTCACGATCGACGAATCGTACATCCATGATAACGGCTACCTGGGCTTCTTTGCCCGAGGTGATGGGTCTCTGCAGGTAACCGACACCCATTTTGAGGACCACAACCTCTACGGTGCCGGATATGTTTCCTTTTGGAGTGGGTTGGACTTCACCCACTCAGGCAACACCTCGCAGAGCACCGGTGGCACGTTCACCTCAAATCTGCACGGCTTCCTAACTGCTGGCTACGTGAATGGGACGGTGACGTGGCAGAAGGACGGCATGCCCTACATCGTGTACCCCTACGACGTCGACACCCAGCTCTACGGAACGAGCGTTCCTGGAGGTTCGACCTTGACCATCGATCCGGGCGTGATCGTGAAGTTCGCCTCCTCAAGCTCGTTTCTCAACGCGAGCGGCACCCTGATTGCCGAGGGCACCTCGCTCAGTCCCATCTACTTCACCTCGATCAAGGATGACGTAGGAGGGGATACGAACGACGACGGTGCAAGTTCGGGAAGCCGGGGGGATTGGCTAGGTATTGTGATCGGGCCGTTCAGTAGTAGTGGCTCTGGCTCTTTCACTCATGCGATCGTTCGCTATGGGGGAGGGTATGAGGCGAGCTCGGGCGAGGACTACGCGCAGATCTGGTCGCAGAACAACAGCACGCTCGACATCGCCAGCTCGACCATCACGGAGAGTGGGTACGTCGGCGTGTGGCACGATGACAGCGGGGGTACGACGAATATTTCATCGAGCAACCTTACGAATGTTGACTTCTACTACGGCTTCTATAGCGACCAAAGCGCGACTTCAGATGCTGAGGGGAACTACTGGGGTGCTTCAGATGGGCCTCAGCCTGGCGGAAGTGGCGTGTGGATCGGGGGCAATGTTGACGCGATTCCGTTTGAGACAAGCGAAGTGATGTGGTGATACAAGCATAAACAGATATCCTATGTACAAAAACACACAGACGAGCATTGCTGGTATCACACTGTCGCTCGTGATCGGCACAGCACTACTTGTGCTATTCACGATCATGGTTCAAGCTGAATCGCCGGAAGAAAGTGCACAGGTAGTGACTCCAGATCCTGGATCAGACTCGACTGAAACGGCCCTGCGTAGCTATGGGGGAGGCGGAGGGAGTGACGCATTTCTTCCTGCTGCGCGTGGCGTATCAACACCAGATGCCCGCGTACGTGGCCCCGGAGCTCCGCCGAAGGGATTGGGGGACTACCGAAGTTGGCGAGCCGAGGTTGAGCGCACGGGCGAAGGTCCCTATACAAGTGAGCTGGATCTGAGACCTACCGTCTCTGGTGCTGGCCAACTCGTGTTGCCGTAACGAATGGAGAAAACCAAGTGCCAATTCAACGACACGCGCCCCGCCTTCGGCGGGGCGCTTCCGTCTTACACCTCAACTATTGTTCAGCCACAAAGGGGTGGTATACTGAAAGCACCGTGTAGTGAATGAGTCGCTCATTATTCATTCACACATTATTTTTCGCTAATAGACTCTCGCGTATGATTGCTGTGTTTATTCTCATTGGGGTTGTTGTTGTCCTTGGCCTGTGGGTCATGATGGCGTACAATCGCTTCATAACCCTCAACAATCGAACGGATGAGGCGTGGGCAGATATCGACACGCAACTCAAGCGCCGCTACGATCTCATACCGAACTTGGTCAATACGGTGCAAGGCTACGCAACGCACGAGAAGGATACACTCGAGCGAGTGACCGAGATGCGCGCAAAGGCCATCGACGCCTCGGGCACCGAGGGTCAGGCACAAGCTGAGAACATGCTTACCGATGCGCTCAAATCACTGTTCGCGGTCGCCGAAGCGTACCCTGACCTCAAGGCCAACACCAACTTCCTTGAGCTCCAGCGTGAACTTGCCGACACCGAGAACAAGATCCAAGCTGCGCGTCGCTTCTACAACACCAACGTTCGCGACCTCAATACGGCCGTGCAGATGTTCCCCAGCAACATCGTAGCGAACGTATTCAAGTTCACCGAGCGTGACTTCTTCGAGCTGACCGAGGATAGTGCCGCCCGCGAGCCGGTCGAGGTGAAGTTCTAGCGATCCACGAGCACAGTGAGTTATTCCCACGACACGACCCTGCAACTGCAGGGTCGTGTTATAACGTTCGTATGGAAAGCAACACGTACCCGCAGTGCGATCAGCACGCCGTCGTACCACCTGAACAGGAGCCACCCAAGCGCATCGGTAAGTTTCGCGCGAGCTGGCTTCTGACCAAACAATCGTTCGCACTTCTGTGGGCCGACAAGGAAATGCTCTTCTTTCCACTCCTGGCCTGTTTCGCCTCGCTCATCTTCACAGGCCTCCTCATCACGTTCCTCATCTTCAACCTCGACCTTATCGAGCGGTTGAGCG
Organism: uncultured Candidatus Saccharibacteria bacterium; assembly: GCA_964459075.1. Lineage (GTDB taxonomy): Bacteria > Patescibacteriota > Minisyncoccia > Phycocordibacterales > UBA12088 > CAYWKE01. The sequence goes on from CAYWKE010000005.1 coordinate 17,777, forward strand.
AGGAGCAGGTGATGATAGCTGATTATGTGGTCCTCTTCATCTCGTACGTTGCCTCCGCATTCTTTGTGACATTCTCCGGTGTTGGGGTGGCGTCCATCGTGCACGGACGCGTCTCGGGGCGCGATCTCACGTTCGGTGACGGCTTCAGCGCCGCTGCGGCAAAAGTCGGGACCATTTTCATGTGGTCGTTGATATCGGCAACGGTTGGCATCATTCTCAAGTTGATCGAACGGCAGAAAGTACTGGGAAGAATACTTGCCGCGGTCTTGGGTGTCGCGTGGGCTTTGATGACGTACTTTGTCATCCCCATAATTGCGCTCGAGCGTGTATCTGCGTGGCAAGGAACCAAGCTCTCGGCGAGCACCTTCAGGCGCATGTGGGGTGAGGTCTTGGTCACCAACTTTGGTATCGGTCTCTTTTTCACTCTGGTCTTTGTGCTTGAGATCATCGCCTTCTTCGGCCTCATGGTAGCGGTATTCTCGGCACCAGATCCGAGTTTCCTTGCCGTGATCGGTCTTGCGGTTGCGTTCTTCCTCACACTCTTTGTGACCGCTCTCATCTCCACGACCATCGATGCCATCCTCAAAGTTGCGCTCTACCTGTACGCACGAGACGGCGTCGTTCCACAAGCGTTCAGTCCTGAATTGATCATAGGAATGGTGAAAGCGAAGAAGCCACCAGCGTCAATGTCGACAGCACCCACGTCTCACTCGAGTGTGCTATCATAGCCCTCAATGGCTCAAGAAGAACTGTTCCAAGAGGGGTACGTCGAGGGGAAGATCTACCTCACCGGCATCATTTACCGCCTCACGGATCCCATTGAGTACCTCATGGTGAAGCCGGGTCGTTTCAAAGAAGCAGATGATGTCCACGTGCCGTGGATGATCCCCGGGGGGATCCTCTCCAGACGTGACCAGGTAGAGTTTCCTCGGGTGAACATCTCTGATCGGGCAGCAGGCACGGTGGAGCAGATCATCCGTGCGCACATTGTCACCACAATAGGGATCGAGATAACCGCTATTGAATTCCTGCTCGATCCGAGTCACCGGCTCATGCCTGAGGTGCCAGTGATGGCATACTATGCGCGTTATGCGTCCGGGTTTCCGAATGAGGCGTTCGGCTACCACAGCGATTGGTTCTCCTACGAGGAACTCCTTGATCTGAACGCCCACCAGGAGTCGTTGCGAGAGGTGAAGGCGCTTGATAACATCTTCCGCGAGCGCAACATGTACCGCGAGATCGAGTCAGAGCTGACCGACCTGGTCGAAAAGCTTACTGCACTTGAGGGGTTCTACGGACGCATCGGCGCTCCTGATGAGACACATTCGAACTGAAAATGGCCACCCTCTACACACACCAGAGCGAGAACATTCGCAAGACGTGGTTTCTCATGGCCGCGTTCTTCATCGTGGTCATTGGTATCGCGTGGGGGGTGAGCTACTATTACGATAACCAGATCATTCTGTGGATCGCGGTAGGGTTTGCGCTCATTATGAACGTGGGAAGCTATTGGTACTCCGACAAGTTGGTCATTCGCATGACCGGCGCACAACCTGCTGACCCCAACGAGTATCGCGAACTCCACCGTATTGTGGAGAACCTCTCCATCACCGCCGGGCTCCCCAAGCCGAAGGTCTACATTATGAACGACCCGGCACCGAATGCATTTGCGACCGGGCGTGACCCGGAGCACGCGGCCGTCGCGTTCACCACGGGTCTCCTGCGTATCCTCGATCGCTCAGAACTAGAGGGTGTGGCCGCGCACGAGCTGGCCCACATCGGCAACCGCGACATGCTGGTGGCGACGGTCGCGGTCGTGCTCGCAGGTTTTGTCGCCATCATCGCAGACATCTTTATGCGATCGTTGTGGTTCGGTGTAGGAGGGGGAGACCGAAACAAAGGTGGGGGACTGATCGTCATCATCGGTATCGTACTTGCCATCCTGGCACCACTTGCGGCGACGATGATTCAAATGGCCATCTCACGCAAGCGCGAGTACCTGGCGGATGCCTCTGGTGCACTCCTGACCCGCTACCCTGAAGGGCTCGCCTCGGCGCTTGAGAAGATATCGAGCGCGGGCCGACCCATGCAGCGCACAAGCCACGCGACCGCGCACCTCTTTATCGCGAACCCGTTCGGCCACGAGCGTGGCCTCATGTCAAAGGTCAACACGCTTTTCATGACCCACCCGCCTGCCCACGAGCGCATCGCCATTCTGCGGGGGATGCAGGGGTAGGGTTGCGAGATGCACAAGAGTTGTATAGTCTCTCATCAGAGATGAACTACCAAGGGAGTCGGCGGCAGTGGAAGATGAGGATTTCGAACACCTAAGTCAGCAACAGCTCCGAAAACTTGTTCGAAAACAACGGAGTCAGTTGCAGAAAGAGCAAGCACGAAGAAAGCGGGCGGAACATGAACGCGATCACGATCTGCTGACGGGATGCCTGACCCGTCGAGGGTTTGATCGAAGGGCACAAAGGCGTATCCGTATCGAGCGGCAGCGCTCACGCTCGAGCGGCATCGTTTTCTTCGATGTCGACGATTTCAAGTTGATCAACGATCGGCTTGGACACGAGGCGGGAGATGACTTCCTGACCCTTCTCGGTCGACGCTTGCGAGAGGACTTACAGGAGTGCGAACTCATCGGAAGGAAAGGGGGCGACGAGTTCTGGATCCTTCTGTCGACAGGGGATCGATCCTATGCGGACATCACGGTGTGTCGCATCGACGCTGTTCTTGAGGGCATTCGGCGTGAGTTTGTCGTCCTCTACGGTGAGAAAGCCATGAGGGGCGTACGTCTCACGGTGTCCGCCGGGGTATGCGTCTCGCGAAAGTATTCGCTCAGCAAGATGTGCGCACTTGCCGACAAGCGAATGTACGAGAACAAGTACAACAAAAAGCGAGAAGTGGAGCGGGCCTCATAAGCCCGCTCCCACTCATTTTTGACCTGTGCTATAGTACGCCTCACGAATTGGAGAGGTGCCAGAGTGGTCGAATGGGCTCGCCCAGCACCAAGAGAACGTTGTCGAACTGGAGGATCGGAAGTACTACGTCCCAAACTCAACGAAATATTGTACACTTGGTGCTGGGTATACCTGGAACGTATACCCAGCACCAAAGCGGAGGGTTCGCATAGTGGTCTAGTGCGCTCGCCTGGAACGCGAGTTGGGGTTCACGCCCCTCAGGAGTTCGAATCTCCTACCCTCCGCTTTGGTGCTGTGGCGAGTAGGCCGGAAACGGTCTCGGGAGTTCGAATCTACCTCCCTCCGCATTGATGCTGGGTATACCTGGACGTACATCCAGCACCAACGATAGTTGGTGCGGAGGGCGAGTTTGGGGGTAACGCCCCTCAGGAGTTCGGATCCCCACGGAAGCCCTGTGAGGGCTTCCGTGGAATTCAAGACCTTGCCAGCCTGTTTCGAGTCCCGAGGGGCAAAGTAGTAAGCGACACGGAGTACAGCAGGCGTACTGTTTGATCTCCAACTCTTCACACTATTGAGCTAGTTCAAGGTAGTATGTACCCATTCCATCAGCGAGAACCAGGTTCGAGGTAGACGCAGTACCCGGTTACCGACGATCTGATGCATTACTTCGTATGAGAAAAGCGCTGCTTGTAAACGGCCACCCAGGAGTACAGAGTCTCTCATCCGCTGCAGCCGCACGCGTGAAGCTAGCACTCGAGCGTTCAGATTGCAGCGTCGATGAACTGGATGCAAGCGCGTTGCCGTTGGCTGGTCATATTATTAAAGAGGCCTATCCTGATGCGTTCAGTGAGATCAGTCGTACACTGAATGACTATGCTATCATCGTATGTATCACACCAGTATGGTGGTATGGTCCAACAGCGGTCATGAAGAATTTCATAGACTGTGCATTGCAGGCAAAGAGACAGTTTGTGTATACGAAGAAGTACCGTTTTCTGCAACCTATTCCAGAAGGTCTCATGAACAGAGACACGCGCGTGATCGTTATTACCACAAGTGGAGGCCCTGGCTCATGGTATCGATGGGGGCTAATGCCAAACTATGGTTGGAAGATTCTCCGTGACAGTTTCGCTCTGTGTGGGGTGGCAAAAAGAAACATCACAAATTACCACTTTGGACCTGCTCGTGAGGGGGTTGAACAGACCAAGATCGATAGGTGGCTACATGAACTCGAGACACTATCGTTCTGAACCAGGAATGGTGTTGTTGGTTCCACGCTGTGCTTGATACGTCTCGGTGCGCCCTCGCGACGACACGCAGAAGTGTAGTGTGCAAGGTACGTATCCTAGCCCGTAGCAGCGGGGTGTCAGAGTGATCGAAGTGACGAGCGATGAGAACACGACGGAGCACCTACTGCTCTCGTGGATGATTACGCATCACACGCACTTCACCGTCATACGATATATCGTATGAAATCTGTAGGGTACTGAGATCTCAGCTTCTTCTGAGCTAACATCACCTCTTGAGCTACCACCTCGAAATTCTCGATTGATCTGATGAAGGAGATCAACACCCCCTATTTTCAAGCTCAGCAATGACCTCGTCCGCGATCTCGCGGTAGTTCGCTGTTGATTTTACGTAGAAGAGCGAGGCACCTGCAGCGCGGGCGCGCGCAAGGGTGTCTTCGTCACCAAGATTCGTGAGCATGGTGATAAGAGCAGGGTGCTCGGGTGCCCCAGAAATGTACCGCTCCACAAACTCGATACCATCCCCATCGGGGAGCATGACGTCAGCAAAGATCACATCGAAACGGGCCGACGTTAACGCTTGCTCTGCGCTCTGAATGGTTTCCGCGTGGGTCACCTGAAAATACTGCTTGAGGTGCTCCAAGGCGAGGCCGGCGATGAATGCATCGTCCTCGAGCAAGAGCGCTGTGTATCCGTGTTCCATATGCATGCACTATACCATCCCCCCACATGGCTGGTATAGTAGTGCTATGCGGATATACTTTGCAGGCTCCATTCGAGGCGGGAAAGACGACCTCGAGATCTACGCCTCAATCATCGACTTGCTGAGTCACTACGGCATGGTGCACTCGGACCACATGCAGGATTCTTTGAACCCGGCTGTGGGAAGTGAGCTCTCCGATAGAGAGATCTTCAAACGCGACCTGAAGGCATTGCACGAGGCGCAGGTTGTGGTCGCGGAGATCACGCAGCCGTCACTCGGTGTAGGGTACCAGATAGGTGTGGCGGAGGGTCTCGGCATACCGATCCTCTGTTTGTACCGAAACCTGCCCGATCGACACGTCTCGGCCATGATGACCGGCAACGAGCAGTTGCTCCTCCGAACCTATACGAATTTGGTCGATGTGGAACGTATCCTAGAATCGTTCTTTGGGGAGCTGACCAGCGTCTCCGCAGCTTCCTAAGCACTATGCGATGGATCGACGTACTGCGCGCTAATCGTCTCTACCTCGTCGTTGCCTTCACGGGAGCAGCGGTGTTGGCGGTCGAGACCTTGGCCTTCCGCGTGCTGGCACCCTACTTTGGGAATACGATCTACTCCTTCTCGAGTGTGGTGACGGTGGTCCTGGGCGCACTGTCGCTGGGGTATTTGCACGGTGGTGTGCTCGCCGATCGAGTGGCATCGTACCGACAGTTCTTTGTCCTCATTGCCGCAGGTGGGGGCGCGACCCTCATCTTTTTTACCCTTGCGCAGGTGCTCTTGCCGATGGTGCTGTCATGGGTGCCGTCGTTGGTGTGGGGCCCACTCGTGGGAGCAGCTCTGGTCTTTTTCATACCTGCCTACGTGCTCGGTATGCTCTCACCGTACGCCATTGCGCTCATCTACCGTGAGCGTCCGGAGGTGGGCATTGGGCACGTTGCCGGGCGCACGTTCGCGTTCTCGACCGCAGGCTCGATCGTGGGCAGCGTGGGGACGGGCTTTTTCCTCATTCCCTACGTCAGCATCTCGACCTCACTCATTGCGATCTCGCTCTCGCTCATGCTTCTCGGCATGGTGGGTCTGGTCAGTTACGCTCGGGTACGACCAGGCGAGATAGCACTCATCATCATTGTTGCTGGCGCGAGTACGCTGATGAGTGTGGCTGTTGGGACTACGCCCAGCTCGGTCTTCGTCAGTGGAGATCTTGTTTTTGCCGCAGATGGACGCTACGAGCGTATCGCCATCTACGACACCACGCTGTTCAACCAACCTACTCGGCTCTTGTTACTCGATCGCTCGTACTCCTCAGGCATCAACCCGCTCACAGGCGGGTTGGTCTTTCCCTACACACGCTACATTGAACTCTACACCTCCTTGACCCCGGCTCCGGAACACATGCTGGTCTTGGGAGGGGGAGCCGCTACGGTCGGGAAGGTCGTGTACGACGCTGAAGCTCAGGTGAACGTGGATGTCGTTGACGTGGAGCCCCTGCTGCCAGAACTCTCGCGTGAGTACTTCGGTGTGCCTGATTCACCCCGACTCACGTACCACACCGACGACGCACGTCGGTTCCTCCTGAGGGGCACGACGAGCTACGATGTGATCTTTGGTGATGTCTACTCGTCGATCTACTCCATTCCCTCACACGTCATGACCGAAGAGTTCTTCACTCTCGTGCGCGAGCGTTTGTCGCCGGATGGTATGTTCCTTCTCAACGTCATTGCCACCTTAGAGCCCTACCCAGAATCGCTCCTGTACTCGAGTGTACGCACGCTTGAGGAGGTGTTCCCGAGTGTGACGGTCTTTGCTGTGACCGATCCTTCGAGTTACCGCGTGCAGAACATCATGCTCCTTGCGCTACCGTACGAGCCGGCGAGTTCAGTGGCCGACATGCTCCGTGATGGGGATGGACGCAGCGAACGCTTTGCAGACAACATAGTGCCGATCGACCACCTCGACCTCACTCGCTATACCAGCTACACTGACAACTTCGTCCCAGTCGAACGACACAATGCCTTGATGCTCGCGCGCGACGGGCGGGTCGACCCGAGCACGTTCAAGGGGCTTGCGGCGTACGGACACGTTCGCTCGCTCATGGCCCTGGGTCCGCGCTACCCGGGCAGCCAGGGGCGGTCTCAAGCGGTCGCGTGGCTCACCCAAGAGCTGTCGAGGTTGGGAATTGCAGAGGTCACGACGCAGCCATTCACCGCAACCGACTCACACGGTCGCACGTATAGCTACACGAACGTGATCGGTCGCATCAATCCGGGAGTGAGCGACCGGGTGCTCTTGGGGAGCCACTTCGACACCAAGAAGTTCGCTGACCGTGACCCGAATGACCCGACCGCACCCGTGCCGGGCGCTAACGACGGCTCATCGGGGGTTGCGGTCCTGCTTGAGCTAGCATCCATTTTTGCCCAGCGGGACATGGGTATCGATGTCGTATTCTTTGACGGGGAAGAGGGATTTCCGCATGACGGTGAGGTCTGGGTGCCGCTCGGGTCGTCCCATTTCGTTGAGAACCTCGACGCATTCTACCCAACGACCCCACCACGTCTCGTCATTGTTCCTGATATGGTTTGTGAGCACGGTGTCATGATCCCTGCTGAGGAGAGTTCGCATGTGTTTGGTGGGCAGTACTACGAGTCGTTCCTTGAACATGCGACACAGCGGTATCCCGATCACTTCACACACGAGACCACCTACCGCATATCGGACGATCACACCCCTTTTGGTGAAGCGGGCATACCGGCATTTCTCATCATCGACTTTGACTATCCAGAATTCCACACGACCGAAGATACGCTTGAGCAGTGCTCACCGAGTAGCTTGATGGTCGTGGGCTCGACGATCGAGACCTACCTTGAGCAGCTTGCGTTCTAGCGGAACACGAACGCGCCGTCCTTGCGGACGGCGCGTTCACATGCTGCTGGCATCGGTAAGCCGAATTCTGTTGCTGCACCTTTTTCGCCCCAGAGCATACCTGGATGCTCACTGGCAAAAAAGGTGCAGCAGGTGGCAATGTGTCTGGGACGTTCGTTGCCGAACGCCTCAAGCGGCACTCCCTGTGAAAGACGAATCGAAGATCCGTCGCGCGAAGCGCGCTTCACTTGGGCACGGCCTTGCACGCAGGTAGGAGTTTTGCCGTTTCACCCCGTGCGTTACCGCACGGACTCTTCCGCAGCGTGTGCGGAAGCTGGCTGCTCTCGCAGCACAGCGTCTCTGCTCGCATCCCCTGGGTCACCCCGGACGGGTATTACCCGCTACCTTCCTCCGAGCACCTTTACGGTGCTTGGGCGTGTTCGGACTTTCCTCCCTGCACCTTTGTACGCACGAGCGAAACGAACTCACGAGCACGAAGGTGCAGGGCTGCCACCTGAGTGCCAACGATAGTATTATACCACAAAGAATTGTTGTGTCACGTTCCTCCCGCAGTAGTCCAACGCACGACGCGCAGTAATCCTCACCCTGTGGAAAGCGAACGTTCGTAACTGGCAGTATACTGTGGGGATGCAACCTTTTGAACAACATACTCCGTCCCGCGATACGTGGGACACACCGTCGCGCGTACGGACCGAGGAAGAACCGTCACGCGCGGAGGCGACGAGGGGTCATTTTGACGTGCTAGCTTTTTGGGGAATTCTCGCCCTCATAGCACTCATCCCTCTGTTCTTTCTACCAAGTGCGTCCGCACCGTTCCTCTTTGGTAAGCATGCATTCGCCCTCGTGGTAGTGGTAGCGACGTTCATTGTGTGGGGCATAGCACGTATGCAGTCGCAGCACATTCGGCTGCCACGATCACCGCTCTTTTGGAGTGTGTGGCTACTCCCTGGTGCGGCACTGCTTTCCTATCTCCTCTCACCGCTCGGAAGTACGTTCTTCGGCTCTGCGCTCGGGCCTCAGAGCACGGCGCTCTACCTCGTAGGCGCGCTCGGACTCTGTTTGGCAGCGCTTGTCATTGAGCGACGTGATGAGCTCCTCCTTGTGCTCGCTTCGTTTCTTGCCCCCTTCGCGCTCCTTGCGCTCTACCACACACTGGTGTATCTGCTCCCGGGGCCAAATGCACTGACGCTTGGGGTATTCGAAAACAAAATGACCGGCCCCTTTGGAACCGTGAATGATTGGGGTATGTTCGTGGGCCTCATTGCACTACTGTCATTAGTGACGCTCGTTTCTGTATCGCTCGCTCGTATGCCCCTTATCATTACCCTGAGCGCACTCATCTCCTCTACGGCGCTGCTCACCGTGACCAACGTACGCGTGGTCTGGTGGCTTGTGGCTGCTACAGCACTCGGCGCCCTGCTGCTGACCCTCTACCGAATGCAGAGCACTGGTGATCGGCACGCACTCGGACTTCGATTCAGTGCCTCGTTGGGAGTGTTCGCCCTTTCGCTCCTCTTCCTCTTCGGGAACCAGGCGTTGACCGCATCGATCGCCGAGCGAGTCGGGGTCTCGCAGTTTGAGGTGCGTCCTTCGTGGCAATCCACCCTCACGGTCGGCCGCGCATCGCTGGGAGAGTATACGCTCTTCGGTGCGGGGCCGGGGACCTTCGCGCGCGTGTGGGCCCTCTACCGACCTCCTCAGATCGACCAGACCATTGCTTGGAACACTGACTTTGGAAGCGGGGTGAGCACCGTGGCGACCTCGGTCGTATCGTTAGGTGTGGTCGGTTTGATCGCGTGGCTCGTGTTCTTCGCGTCGTTCCTGGTAAGCGGTGTGCGTACGCTCCTGCTTGCACCGGTCGCAGATCCTTTCGCGTACTTCCTCAACCTCGCGGCATTCGTCGGCGCACTCTATCTGTGGGTGCTGGCAAGTGTTGTGGTGGTCAGCGGGGTGCTGCTGCTGCTCGCCTACCTGATGACAGGTGTCTACCTCGCGTCATTACGGCATCGTGCTGAGGTGCCTCGGGACATACACTTCTTGTTCACCCAGTACCCGCGCTTGGGCTTTATGAGCGTTCTCGGGATCACCGTTGGCATCATTGGAGGTGTCGTTTTGTCAGCAACCGCACTGCAACAGTACGTGGCTGCCCACACCTTTCAAAGTGCACTTGTGTTCCGCGCTGAGGGTGGAAGTCGCGAGGAGACCATCGCGCGAGTTGCTGATGCGGCTCGGTACAGTGAGGATGATCGGTTCTATCGGCTCGTGACCACACTCACACTCGAGCGGTTGCAGGGCCTCATCGCACAGAGCGCGAGCGACCCGACAGAAGAGCAGCAGGTGCAGTTCCGCGGACTCCTCGAGCGAGCCATCCTCAATGCCAACCGCGCGGTTGAGCTCGATGAGAGCAACTATCTCAACTGGATCGCGTTGGGGCAGGTGTACCGTTCCATCGCACCGCTGGGCATTGACGGCGCGTACGATAGTGCGGTGCGTGCTTTCAACGAAGCATTGGCACGTCGACCTGATTCTCCTACCATCCTCTTTGCACTTGCGGAGCTTGAAGCGGTCGAGGGGAACACTGATGCAGCCGAGGCGCTCTTGCGGCAGGCACTGACGCGTCGACCCAACTACACCGATGCTATATTCGCACTCGCGCAGCTCCAGATCCTCTCGGGGGATATCGCGGCCGCGGAAGAGTCAGTGGTGGCAGCAACACTCCTCAATCCGAACAATCCGCTCGTGTTCTTCCAGCTCGGTATCCTGCGATTCAGTCAGGGTGACTACGAGGGGGCGAGCGAAGCCTTGTCACGTGCGGTCGGCCTCGATCCAGTGTATGCTAACGCACGCTACTTCCTGGGGCTCTCCCGCTACTACCTGGGGGATACGGAGGCAGCGATCGGACAGTTTGAGCGGGTCATCGCGACCAACCAGGAGATCACTGAGCTCACGAGTATCGTAGAGAACATGCGCGCAGGACTGGATCCCTTTACGGGAGAGCAGATCACACTTCCTCCTGAGGAGCCACAGCCCGACATCACCACCCTCAACGCTCTCCCGATAGCAGAACCCGATCCTGAGATCATCTCGGAGCCCACGACCCCGGTCGCTCCCGAGGATGAGTAAATGGTACGAACGCTTACGCGATTACTGACCCAAGAAGTGCGCGGCCTCCACGAGGCGGCGTACTTGTTGGGTTCGTTCGCGCTCCTCTCACAGGTCCTTGCGCTCGTGCGCGACCGACTGTTTGCCGCGCAGTTCGGAGCAGGAGAGACCTTGGATATCTACTACGCGAGCTTCCGCATCCCAGACCTCCTATTCGTCACGATCGCGTCGTTCGTCTCTATCTATGTTCTCATCCCGCTGCTCACCAAGAGTTTTAGTAAGGATGTAGAGGCGACCCGCGTGGTCCTCAACTCATCATTCACGGTGTTCTTCGGACTGCTGTTGCTGGTGAGTAGTGGCGCGTGGCTTGCAGCACCATACCTGGTTCCGTTCTTGATCCCAGGATTCTCGCCTGAGGCAACGGCAGAGGTCGTGACGCTCACCCGCATCATGCTGCTCCAACCAATTCTCTTGGGCTTTTCGAACCTGCTCGCATCACTCACCCAGCTCAAGGGACGCTTCGTGTTGTATGCGGTCAGTCCGCTTCTCTACAACGTCGGGATCATCATCGGGCTCCTGTTCTTCTTTGATACGCTCGGCACCGCGGGGCTCGCCTGGGGTGTGGTTGTGGGAGCCGCTCTCCATGCGCTGGTGCAAGTCCCGTCGATACTCACTGATGGGTTGATGCCGCGTCCCGCTCTCCGTCCTCAGTGGCGTATTGTTCGCGAGGTGGCACTTCTGTCGCTACCGCGCACGCTCACGCTCTCTGCGCAGCAGCTGGTGCTCTTGGTATTCGTCTTTCTGGCAAGCTCAATGGCGGTCGGCTCTATCGCGGTTCTGCAGTTCGCTCACAACCTCCAGTCGGTGCCGCTCTCGGTCATTGGTGTGAGCTACTCTGTTGCGGCGTTCCCAACTCTGGCGCGACTGTTTACAGCAGGTGACGCGACCGCGTTTCGGGCACAGATCTCAAGTGCGATGCGCCACATTCTCTTTTGGAGTTTGCCAGCGATCGCACTCATCGTCGTGTTGCGAGCACAGATCGTACGCGTCCTCTTGGGCTCTGGTGCCTTCGATTGGGCTGACACGCGTCTCACTGCAGCAGCGCTCGCGCTCTTCTCAATCTCGCTTATAGCCCAAGCGCTTGTGATGCTGTTCGTACGAGGATTCTATGCAGCAGGGAATACTCGCACGCCGCTTATCGCGAATCTGGTGTCGGCAGCTTTTTCTATTGGAACGGCGTTCTTGCTGCTTGGGCTCTTTGAGCGCTCCTCGGTGTTTTCCTCTACATTCACCGAGCTCTTGCGTGTTGACGACCTTTCTGGAACGGCAGTGCTGATGCTTCCACTCGCCTTCTCGTTGGGGAGTATTCTCAACGTGTTGCTTCTGGTCGTTCTTTTTGAGCGCACGTACGGCTCACTTGAGCGCATGTTGCGGCGGGTATTATGGCAGGGAAGTGTGGCGGCGTTGGGAGGCGCGATGGCAAGCTACATCATGCTCGCGTTCATGGATGACCTCGTGGATATTCAAACGTTCCTAGGTATTGCTTTGCAGGGCTTCGTTGCGGGCGTGGCCGGGCTTGCCGTGACCGCGTATCTCTTGAAGCTGCTTGGCAGCCGCGAACTCTCTGAAGCATGGCGTGCATTCACGCACAAGTTCTGGCGCGCACGAAGCGTGGTGCCGGAGGTGGAGGGGTAGCGACAAATAGGGTAGGATACCTCCACAATGCAACGCATACGCAATTTTTCCATCATCGCCCACATCGACCACGGGAAGTCCACCCTGGCTGACCGCATGCTGGAGGAGACCAAGACCATCGAGGCCAGACAGATGAAAGACCAGCTTCTGGATTCGATGGAGTTGGAGCGGGAGCGTGGCATCACCATCAAGATGGCGCCGGTCAGGATGCTCCACGAAAAGGATGGTGAGCGCTACATCATTAACCTCATCGACACACCCGGGCATATCGATTTCGCCTACGAGGTCAGCCGAGCGTTGAAGGCGGTCGAAGGCGTCGTGCTTCTGGTTGACGCAACACAAGGCGTACAGGCGCAGACACTCTCGGTACTTGCGATGGCACGCGAGCAGAACCTCCTCATCATTCCGGTCCTCTCGAAAGTGGATGCGCAGCACGCTCGGCTTGATGAGGTGAAGCTCGAATTGGCTTCCCTCATCGATTGTGACATTGACGACGTGTTTGAGACCTCAGGCAAGACGGGGCAGGGGGTGCACGAGCTCCTCGATGCTATCGTCGAGCGCGTACCCTCACCCGATTCTCGACACGAACACGATGAGTTTCGCTCGCTCGTCTTTGATTTTGAGTACAGCAATCACCGCGGGGTCATCGTCTATGTTCGCCTCTTTGATGGATCGGTCAAGAAAGGCGATAAGCTGCGTTTCGCTGCTAGCAACGAATCCTTCACGGCGCTTGAGGTCGGGACCTTCTCACCGCGGCAGACACCGGTCGATGCGCTCTCAGAAGGGGAGATCGGCTACATCGTGACCGGCATCAAGGAGCCGGGTGTGGCATCGGTGGGTGATACGCTCCTGCTCGAGCGGGCGACCATTCCGCCGCTTTCCGGATACCAGCAACCTGTGCCGGTCGTGTGGGCATCACTCTACCCGGAATCCCAAGACGATTTCGTTCCCCTGCGTCAGGCACTCGATCGATTGCGGCTCTCTGACTCCTCGCTCTCCTTTGAGGAGGAGACCTCGGGGGTTTTGGGGCGCGGGTTTCGCTGCGGGTTCCTTGGGATGCTGCACCTTGAGATCGTGACCGAGCGCTTGCGCCGTGAGTTCGACCTTGAGCTCATCGTGACCGCGCCGTCGATCGTCTATGAAGTTGAACTTACGAACGGCGAGCGTCAGGTTGTGTACTCTCCCCACAAGTTCCCCGACCATGGACAGATCGCGAAGATCTTCGAACCGTGGGCCGCCGTGCAGATCATCGCACCACCCGAGTACACGGGAATGGTCATGCCGCTACTACACGAACATGAGGGCGTTGTCCTCTCGACCGAAACACTTGCGGACGGACGGTCGCTTCAGGATATTGAGATGCCCCTGCGAGAGCTGATGCGCAACTTCTTTGATAAGCTCAAGAGCGCGACGTCAGGCTATGCCTCCATATCCTACAAGCTGGACGAGCTGCGCGAAGCGGACGTGACCCGGCTCGATGTTCTCGTTGCTGAGGAGCCGGTGCCGGCATTCACGCGTGTGGTTTCAAAGCGTCGCGTGCAGGAGGAGAGCGAAGCGGTCGTCGAGAGGCTGTACGACACGCTGCCGCGTCAGCAGTTCGTCACCAAAATTCAAGCGCACGCGCTCGGACGCATCATCTCAAGTAAGACGCTTAGCGCCTACCGCAAAGACGTTACCGCTAAGCTCTATGGTGGCGACATCACGCGCAAGATGAAGCTCCTCGAAAAGCAGAAGAAGGGAAAGAAAAAAATGGCCGCTCGCGGCAAGGTAGACATTCCCCACGAGGTATTTATGAAAATGATGAAGGGAGAGTGAATACCGGACGTCGAACGTCCGGTATTTGAGTATGAGGGAAGAGTATGGGTATGAGGACGGCTCGACTTTAGCCGCGCCGTCCTTTCCTTTTTCATCTTTCCTGTTTCCTTTTCTAAAACATCCCCGTAAACCCGGAGTAGACCACCACCATCGAGAGAATGATAATGATCGAGAAGACGATCCAGACGTACTTGACGACCTTCTTGGTGCGCTTGTGGAAGAGTAGAGACATAGGTAGGGCTGTGGATAGTTATTTCTGTACCAGGGAGTATACTGAGAACAACGGAGAAGTGCAATGCGCGTTGCCTCCCCGTTGAACCCCACACAACGATGCTCGAATTCTTCGAACGCAGGCGCTTTCGGCGCGTGCTCTATAGCTACCCGATCATTGGCGTGGTAGGACTCGTTGCTGTCCTCTTGCTGTTTCCTGCGTGGAGCGCATACAGCAATATGAATGCCACCGCTGAGAAGCGTGAGGACGTGGCTGCAGAATTGGAGCGGTTGTCAGCCCGCGAGGCCGCACTCCAAGAGGAGATAGATAGACTTGCGACCGAGCGAGGAGTAGAAGCGGAGATACGGCGTAAATTTGAGGTTGGACATGAAGGGGAGGAGCTCATCGTCATTGTTGGACTTCCTGACGCGCCACAGGTCGAAGAGCCGGAACCGACACAGCCTTCGTGGGGGGAGCGCATTCGCGGTTTCGTTCCGTTTCTATAAGCTGGGCCTCTCAGAGCAACTCAGAACCACTCACGCTTCGCGAAGAGGTAGGCGACCGATGCTGAGAGGAGTGCGGTCCCGGTGAGGATGAACCAAAACGCACGTGGATCATCTGCAAGTGGCAGGTCGACGTTCATGCCGAAGAACGAGCCCACGATGGTGGGAAGCGTGAGGATGATGGTGAGACCGGTGAGTACTTTGATGATCTGATTCAAGTTGTTCGTGAGGATGGTCGTGTAGGTCGAGCGGATGTTGATGATGGTGGCTTCGAGCGTGCGGGCGGATTCGATGAGCTGCTCGTTGGAGAGCTGGAGATCCTCGATGAGGTCGATGTCTTCCTCAAAGAGCTCCAGGTGGCGCCCTTTGATGAGGGTCTTGAGGGCTGAATTGGTAGGCATAAGTGCAGAAATGAAGTCATTCAGGGTATCCTCAAGCGCAACGAACCCTACCACGTCTGCGCTCTTGATCTCACGCAGGTTGCGGCGATTGCGACGAACCTCACGACGAATGGTGAGGAGTGCTTTCGTGTAGCGCTTGTTCATACCCAGCATCAGCTGGATTAAGAGCTTGGTCTTTTGGGTTGTGATGACGTACTCGCTTCCTGAGCTGAGTTTCTCGATGAAGCGTGGGGTTTCGCGAACAACGGTGAGCACGAACGTGCCTCCAACCGCAATGAGAATGGGCGCGGTGGTCGTTTCCGTCCCGGTCTCGTAGACGTAGCGGGTGTAGAAGTAGGCAATGTTGTTGTCGAGCTCGAAACGGGGAACCTCAAAGGGGTCCACGCCATCCTTGAGCAGACTCACATCCAGGCCGTAGGTCTGAACCAGGCCGACCAATTCCTCCTCGGTCGGGTTTTCAGCATGGATCCAGATGCCGGGGCGATAGTCAGAGATCATTTCAAGTGTTTGGCCCTTGAGGGAACGAAAGTAGCGTGTCAGCATGTGAGGTATTCTACCACGCATGTGGCTTTGGACAGCCATTCTTGCGGGGTGGGCTGTTGCGTGTGCTATACTAAAGTGACAAGATTTGTTAGTGAGGTGTAATCATTATTCGTTATGGAGGAACAAACGACACCAAAGGTCATCATTTACAGCACGCCCACGTGCCACTTCTGTCACGCGGCCAAAGAGTTCATGGATGCGAACAGTATTGCGTACGAGGATAACGACGTTGCATCAGACGCCGATAAGCGCGCAGAGATGGTCGAGAAGACCGGTCAGATGGGCGTGCCGGTGATTGTCATCGGCGAGGAGATCATGGTCGGGTTTGATGAAGGGAAGATGAAGGAGCTTCTCGGCTTGTAGCCAAGAAGCGAGTATGAGGGGTGAGTATGAGTATGAGGGCGCGGGCGGCTAAGGCCGCCGCGCTTCGCTTGCGTTTTCCGCTGTTCTTGGGCATACAGGGGTGATTGCCCCCTGTAGCTCAATGGAGTGAGAAAGCTTGGGAAGCTTTTTCACCGGTCCCGTCCGAGGGACTGTGGCGGTCTCCCGGAACCGTCGAAGAGTGGGTTCGGTTCAGGATCGAACTGTAGTACAGTGTGTGAGCTACCTGCCCCCGTAGCTCAATGGATAGAGCTATTCCGTCCTAAGGAAGAGATGTGGGTTCGATTCCTGCCGGGGGCACAAATTGATACTTCTTCGGAATTAAGGCAAGCAGACCGCCGCCGCGAAGCGGCGACGGAAGGCAGAAAACCTCGTCGCTTCGCGACGAAATGGCTGGGCGAGGAAACGGAAAAGTAGGCGGATTTGTTACGAACCGCATGGTTCGTTCCGATTTTTTGGACGAAGGAGGCA
>CAYWKE010000006.1:0-34049 GCA_964459075.1 uncultured Candidatus Saccharibacteria bacterium
GAGAGCTCACGTCGCCAGTCAGTAGTTTTTGTGACGATCCCGTCAAGGCATTCCCTGCGATCACGATCCTTGATGAACAGTCGTACCTCGTGCCCCTCATGTTGTAGACGGTGAAGGAGTGCTGACCCAATGAGCTCACCGGAAATGAAGAGGACACGCATAGGGTTTAGTATATGTTCTCTACTGGGTACCGTACACCACGCTTCACCACCTGGACGTCGGTCAAAGTGAGATCAAACGCGTGCGTGAGCCGTTCTTTGACCAACACCTCGTCGAGCTCATTGCTGCATGTGTAGATATCCGCACTCACGAATCCTCGATTGGGGAACGTGTGAATGCTGATGTGGCTCTCGGCGATCATGACGAACGCACTCAAGCCACCCGGATCTTTTTTGTTGTTCGGGCCTACCCGGCTCACTACCGGCTCTGAGATCATGTGCATCTTCAGAGCAACCACGAGCTCGTTCAGGAGAGCTCGAAGGAGGGGTTCACTATCCAAATACTCTCGATACCCATGGTATCCATCGAGCATAAGATGTGTTCCGAATTGGATGCAGGTACTCGCCTGCTTCTGGTGCGTTAGTGCTGCGTGCTGCATTGTCTCGAGAGTACGGTTTGTACTCTATGCTACTAGGTCGTTGGCGCACGTAACGGTCAGATCCACAACACCGCCATACTACTACAGAAGCGCGAGACGCTCAACACTGTATCGAAGTCTCTATATCCCCTCCTCGCGGACATCCTCGAACGCCTTTTTTGCCTTGCGAGAGAGACGTTTTGGCAGGGTGATGGCGATCTTGACCATCAGGTCACCGCGGTCGCGTGAGCCCTCGATAGGCACTCCTTTACCCCGGACGCGCAGTATCTCGCCGAATGAGATGCCCGCGGGGATCTTCAGCTCTAGGGGTCCGTCGAGTGTATCAACGGTATACGTCGCACCGAGTACTGCGTCGGTAAGTTTGATGGTGAGTGTGGTGTGGAGGTTCGAGCGTTCGCGGGTAAGGGTCGGATGTGGACGTACGTGCACCTTGATGTACAGGTCGCCGGGGACGCCCCCTGCAATGGCTTCCCCACCACCAGAGAGGCGTATCATCTCGCCGTTCTCAATTCCTGCGGGCACGGCAAGCTTTATCTCCTCCTGAGTGCGAGTGATACGTTCGCCGTGGCATGTTGGACACTTCTCTTTGGGGACCTCGCCCGTGCCGTGACAGAGGTCGCACGCTCGCACGCTCGAGAACGTGCCGAGGAATGATTGCTTGGTCTCGTGCAACTTCCCTGCCCCACCGCACCGGCTGCAGGTCTCGACACCCGAACCCTCTTTCGCCCCGGTGCCCGAGCAGGTCGCACACACCGAGTTCTTCGTGAGGAGCACCGAGCGTTCGACACCGAACACAGCATCTCGGAAGTCGATCTCAAGGTCGATGGATATGTCTCGCCCACGTCGGGTGCGACCCCTGCCAGCACCACCGAAGAAATCACCGAAGAGATCACCGAGATCGAACTCGAACTGACCACCCTGCGCACCAGCGAATTGAGAGAAGTCAAAGCCTCCGAATTCATGTCCTCCGGGACCAGCGCCACCGGCACCGGCGAAGGTCCTACCGTACGCGTCGTACTCAGCACGCTTTTTTTCGTCGCCCAAGACCGCGTAGGCTTCACTCGCCTCCTTGAACTTCGCCTCATCCCCATCTTTCTTGTCAGGATGGTACTTCTGCGCAAGCTTGCGGAACGCCTTCTTGATCTCATCTTGTGAGGCGTTCTTGGCAACGCCAAGGATGTCGTAGTAGTTCTTAGGCATAGATCGGGGTTATCACTCCATACTAGCAACCCAGTGCGGCATGCCGCAAGCGGGATCTCGCGCTAGTCCTTCTTCTCGCCGTCTTCTGTGGGGCTCGCTGGTTCATCAGTTGTCTCTGCGTCGCGTACGTTCTCGTCCGTGCTTTCGGTCGCATTTCCTGACGTCGCCTGGTCACTCTGTGCTTGTTGGGACATCAGCTCTCCGATCTTCTGGGCTGCTGTTGAGAGCGTGGCAGTCTTTTCCTTGATGGCTGAGAGGTCGTCTCCATCTTTGACCTCACGCACGGCTTTCACAGCTGATTCAATGCCACTCTTGGTCGTGTCATCAATCTTGTCTTTGTGGTCGATAAGCGCCTTCTCGGTGGAGTAGATGAGTTGCTCTGCGAGGTTCTTTGCCTCTGCAAGCTCTTTCTTCTTCTCATCTTCTTCCTTGTGCTTCTCAGCATCCTGCTGCATGGATTCGATCTCACTCTCAGAGAGGCCCGAGGAGGCCTCGATACGAACCGTTTGCTCCTTGCCCGAGGTCTTATCTTTAGCTTTCACGTTGAGGATGCCGTTTGCATCGATGTCGAACGTGACCTCGACCTGCGGGACGCCACGCGGTGCTGGAGGGATGCCGTCGAGAATGAAGCGACCGAGGGATTTGTTATCTCCCGCCATAGCGCGCTCGCCTTGCAGAATGTTGATCTCAACGGAGGGTTGGTTATCGGCTGCGGTCGAGAAGATCTGGGAGCGGCTCGTGGGGATGGTAGTGTTACGCTCAATGAGTTTCGTGGAGACACCGCCCATGGTCTCGATACCCAACGAAAGCGGGATGACATCCAGAAGGAGTACGTCCTTCACATCGCCCTGCATGATGCCCGCTTGAATGGCGGCACCGAGCGCGACGACCTCGTCTGGGTTGATCGATTTGTTCGGCTCTTTTCCAAAGAGAGATTTCACTGCTTCGGTGATAGCGGGCATGCGGGTCTGGCCACCCACGAGGATGATCTCGTCAATGTCGCTAACTGAAAAGGGTGAGGCCTCCAGCGCACGCTTGGTGATGTCGATCGATTTCTGAATGAGCGGTTGTGCCAACTCCTCCAGCGTCGCGCGAGACAGGTTCATCAGGAGGTGCTTGGGGCCATCCTCGCCCTGCGTGATGAACGGAATGTTGATCTCGGTCTGGGTGACGCTGGAGAGTTCGTGCTTGGCTTTCTCTGCCGCCTCATCTAGTCGTTGTACTGCCAGCGGATCCTTGAGAAGGTCAACACCCTCCTCCTTTTTAAATTCACCAGCGATCCACTCGATGATCTTCTGGTCGAGGTCACGGCCGCCCATGAATGCGTCACCGTCAGTCGCTTTGACCTCAATGACATCGTCACCCACTTCGAGAACCGAGACGTCGAAGGTGCCACCGCCGAAATCGAAGACCACGATCCTCTCATCTTTCTTGCGGTTGAAACCGTAGGCGAGCGCTGCAGCAGTGGGCTCATTGATGATGCGCTTCACCTCAAGTCCGGCGATTTTCCCAGCGTCCTTGGTTGCCTGGCGCTGGGAATCGTCAAAGTATGCTGGAACGGTGATGATTGCCTCGGTGACGGGCTCACCCAGCTTGGCCTCTGCATCAGCTTTGAGCTTACCGAGAATCATCGCAGAGATCTCCTCAGGGCGCTGCTTCTTTTCGCCCAGCGTGACCTCAATGCCGCCGTTGGCGCCTTCACTGACCTCATACGGGACGACCCCCTTATTCGCTTGGACGATCTCATCCTTGAACCGGTGACCCATATAGCGCTTGATGCCGTAGACGGTATTCTTCGGGTTGGTCACCGCTTGGCGCTTTGCTACCTGTCCTACCAAACGCTCCCCTTTCTTTGAGATCGCAACGACCGAGGGGGTCGTGCGCGTACCTTCACTGTTCTCGAGGATCTCAGGCTCGCCGCCTTCGATGACGGCCATTGCTGAGTTCGTGGTTCCGAGATCGATACCAAGGATCTTTGACATACAAAATACGTGTTACGAGTCTGGTAATTGGGTCCAATAATGATGCGGGAGCGACGTGCCCCACTGATACATAGCCGAGAGCTCTTCGGCTACGCGTCAGTAGGTTCGTTGCTGCCAACGACGACCTTTGCGGGGCGAATGACCCGCTCACCCATGCGAATGCCCTGCTGGAGGGTCGTTATGACGGTGTGGTCCTGTGCCGGGTCTTCCACGTGCGTGATCTGAACACACTCATGGCGCTCCGGGTCGAACAGATGACCGGTCGGGTCGTCAATACTGAGACCGTTGTCGGTGAGGACCATCACGAAACGGTCGCGGATCTGGCTGATGCCGGTCTTCCACGTCGGGTCAAGTGACTCCCAACCCTTACCCTGCATGGCCATTGCAAAGCTGTCGAGAACGACCGACAGCTCCTCCACAATGTGTTCGATGCCCGCCTCGCGAGCTCGCTCGACGCGCTCATGTGCTGCTTTACGCGCATTCACGAGATCAGCTTGAGCGCGCTGCCACCCGTCGAGGTTCGCCTTGCTCTCTGCCTCACAAGCCTTGAGCTTCTTCTTGAGCTTCGCGAGTTTATCCCCTGGTTCAAGCTCATCTTCCGGCTCGAGCGTGAGGTCGTCCATCTCAACGCGCTCGTTTGAGTCGTTGTGTTTATCCCCCATAACGCGGGGATAGTATGATGGATGAAACGGATGAAGTCAAGAACACCTCGCTCGCGCGAGGTGTTCTAACTTTCGATGTGTTAGCGCTTGCTCCACTGTGGAGCCTTTCGCGCTTTCTTGAGGCCGAACTTGCGGCGCTCTTTCATGCGCGGGTCGCGGGTGAGGTAGCCCGACTTCTTGAGGTCGAGGCGTAGTGCCTCATCGTGCTTGAGGAGCGCTCGAGCGATACCGTGGCGGATGGCCTCTGCCTGGCTTGCGATGCCGCCGCCAACAACTTTCACCGACACATCAAAGGTTTGTCCAAGGTTCTTCTTGGTGAAGATCTCACGTACGGTCGCCTGGAGGGTCGCGGTCGGGAAGTACTCAACGATCGCCTTGCCGTTAATGGTGACGTGCTCTTGCTTGCTGGGGGTGAGGCGTACGCGCGCGATCGAGGTCTTGCGACGGCCGACAGCTTCGAGGTAGCGTTCTGTGGTGGTGGTTGCCATACGATTAGTCAGTGACGGTGAGGCGCTTGAGGCGCGGTGCTTGCAAACGATTCTTGGGGAGCATGCCCTTGATAGCGCGACGGACGATCTCACGGTGGCCTTTCTTCTCGATGACCTCTTCCATGCGCAGTGTCGATCGGCCACCGGGGTAGCCTGAGTAGCGGTCGTACTCTTTCTGGAGAAGCTTTCCTTCATCGATCACGAGCTTTCCCGCGTGCTCGATGACCACGTGTGTGGTGCCCGCCTTGTGCGGTGCGTAGCCGGTCGTGTGCTTGCCCATCAAGACACGCGCTGCCTCGCTCGCGACCCGTCCGAGCTTCCTTCCGGTTGCGTCAATGGTGTAGGTATCGGTCATACGCTTAGGCAACTAGCATGATCTTAGCCATGGTCGCGGCGTCTCCCCCACGAACGCGTGTGCGGACAATACGGGTGTAGCCACCGGAGCGCTCTTTGAATCGGGGTCCAAGCTCAGTGAAGAGCTTCTGGTTCGCCTCAGAGCGACTACCCATGACACTCGTGACATAGCGACGATTTGCGACAGTATCCTCTTTCGCGCGGGTGATGAGCTTCTCGACGTACGGTCGCAGTTCCTTCGCTTTGGCCAAGGTCGTCTCAATACCCTCTTCGAGAATGAGTGCGCGAGCGAGGGAACGCAGAAGAGCCGTGCGCTGGCGCGCTGGTCGTCCCAAGGTTCGCTGTTGTACGTGATGCTTCATGAAATTGCCGGTGCACTATACCCTACGTTCTGCCTCAGGGCAAGGAGCGGTGCCTACTAGCCTCGCAGTGAGATGCCCAGGCGCGCAAGCGCGTCCTTCACCTCCTGCAAGCCCTTGATACCCATACCTTCGATCGCGAGGATGTCCTCCTCTTTCTTACGCGCGAGGCCGCCGATGGTGCGGATGTTCGCTCCAGAGAGTACGTTGATGGTCCGTGACGAGACATCGAGTGACTCGATACGGGTCTTGAGGAGCTCAGTGTCAGGCTCGGGTTCTGTCGGCTGCGTGGGGGTTGGCGCCTCTTCGGCAGCTGCCTCCTCTGCATGCATGGTCTCTTCCTCCTTAAAGCCAACGATCGACTTCAACTGGTAGATCATGATCTCGATCGATCTCTCGAATGCTTCGCGTGGGCTGAGTGTACCATCGGTCTCGATGAAGAGACGCAGACGGTTGAAATCGGTCCGGTCGCCGATGCGCATGTTCTCTACCTCGTAGTTGACACGGCGGATAGGTGTGAATGTCGCATCGATGGCGATCGCTCCGACGTCCATCTTCTCCTGTTGCAAGATCTCGCGTGCGACATACCCCAAGCCCTTCTCGACGGTCATTTCGATCGTGAGGGTGGTCGCGCTCGTGATCTCAGCAACGTGTTGCTCAGGATTGAGGATGGTGACCTGGCCGGGCGCTTCGATCTGAGCTGCGGTGACCTCACCGGGGCCCTTTGCCGAAAGGGTGAGCGTCTGCGGGTCGTCGCCGGTCAGCGCGAGACGAATTCGCTTGAGATTGAGGAGAATAGTGATGACATCCTCATGCACGCCTTCGATGGTTGCGAACTCGTGTTGCACACCGTCGATCTTCACGGTCGTGATAGCAGCACCCGGCAGCGACGAGAGAATGATGCGGCGCAGGCTGTTGCCAAGCGTGTGGCCGTACCCTGGGAAGAGACCGTCCACCTCGTAAATGCCTGTAAACTCCTCCTCCTTTACCACGCGGGGTTTAGCGGGGAGCGCGACAGAAGTATCCATAACACAATCGAATTATCGCTTGATAATGCGCAGGAGCGCCGTCCTTACCTACTGTAGAACTCAAGTACTACGTTGAGGTCTCCAGCAATGAGGGTCGGGTCGTACGCAGGCTTGGCAGTGGGCTTGATGGTCAGCGCGCTTGGGTCGGTAGTGAGCCACGCAGGCGCGGTGGCGTTCATGATACGCTCATGGTTAGCGGCGAAGTATGCAGAACCGCGCGAGCCGTCACGTACGCTGATGACGTCTCCTTCCTTGATGGGGTGCGACGGTACGGTCGTCTTGCGACCATTGACGCGGAAGTGACCGTGTGTCACGAGCTGTCGCGCCTGACGACGTGTCGTCGCAAATCCAGCGCGGTAGACGATGTTGTCGAGGCGTGTCTCGAGAAGTTGGAACAGCCGCTCGGTGGGGTTGGCACCGGTCGCGCGCGTTGCCTCAGAAACGTAGCGGCGCAGCTGAGTTTCGGTTATCCCGTAGCCAAATCGGACACGTTGTTTGTCCAACAGCTGTCGTGCGTAGTCAGAGACCTGTCCGCGGCGGCGCGTCTGACGTGTCTTCTTTTGCTCTGAGAGTGCGTACTGCTGAGTCTGACACTTCTCAAACACACCTCCTCCGAGGCGGCGACAGATCTTGTAACGTGGTCCTACGATCATATTTTGAATGAAAAATTATACGCGTCGAGGCTTACGGGGGCGTACACCGTTGTGGGGTACAGGGGTCTCATCGCGGATGGCAGAGATGGAGACACCGCGGTTGCTGAAAGCACGCATCGCACTCTCGCGTCCAGCCCCAACACCCTTGATGACCACATTCACGTCCTTGACACCCATTTGCATTGCTTTGTCCGCAACCAGCTCGCCGACCTTCGCTGCAGCGAACGGTGTGCTTTTCTTGGCACCCTTGAAGCCGAGCGAACCACTGGAAGATTGGGTGACCAATGCTCCGTTCTTGTCGGTCAGGGAGAGGATGGTGTTGTTGAATGTAGCGCGAATGTAGAGCGTGCCCTCGCTGAGCTTCTTTTTGGGTGCACGAGCCAGGGCACGAGCGCGCATGCTCGCATTTCCGGTGCTTCCTTTTACAGTGACGGTCTTTTTCTTTCCCATACGAACGATACTACTTCTTCTCGACAGTACGCTTACCAGAGCCCATGGTCTTCTTCACTCCTTTGAGGGTGCGTGCATTGGTCTTAGTGCGCTGGCCGCGTGCGGGGAGCTTGCGAGAGTGGCGCATGCCACGGTAGCTCGCGATATCTTTCAACCGCTTGATGTTGCCGCTGATCGAACGACGCAGTTCGCCCTCAATGAGGAACTCACCGCCTTCGATGAGTGTGCGGATCTGCGCCTCTTCGTCCGCGGTCACATCCGTGGGGCGCTTGCCCGGATCCACTTTCGCTTGGTTGAGCACTGAGAGGGCTCGCGCGTGACCCACGCCGTAGACCGCCGTGAGTGCATACTCAAGACGCTTATTATCGGGAAGAGTGATACCAGAGATTCGCATGTGACTAACCTTGACGAGCTTTGTTACGGGGACGTTTCTTGTTGATGCGGTACAGGCGACCTCGACGTTTGACGAGCTTGTCATCTGGACTGCGCTGTTTGAGCGATGATTTCAGCTTCATACCCACTGCGGCTACATTCGTTTGACGATGCGGGCGCGACCACCGTAGGGGTCGAGTTCCATGCGGACCGAATCCCCCACCAGCACCTTGATCCGGTGCATGCGCATTTTCCCCGAGAGGTATGCCAGGATCGGCTTCTCGCTTCCGGGTACCGTAACGCGAAAGAGCGTGTTAGGCAACGCCTCTTCAACCACGCCTTCTACACTATCTTTTTCAGGTGCGTTACTTGGCATTCAGAAATGCTTAACGATAATAGCAGAGAATACCCTCACTAGTCAAGAACGGTGCTTATCGTGAGCTCGCGGGGGTCTCTGGGGAAGCTGGAGCGCCAGAACGGCCGCATAGACACCTCGGCGCGCTCGATGGCTGGGTAGTTGCGCAAAATACCTTCAAGATCGCCTTCGGGTTTGCCGGCCAGTTCGCGCACTAAGTCGCCCTCATTGTACGTCCAGAGGAACGTTGCTGTGCCCGTTACATCCACCGAGTAGCTAATGGCGTCGCTGGTTGAGGTGCCGACTCGGGTGACCGAGACGGAGAGATCGCCCGGGTTCACAATGCTGATCGGTTCTCCCTCATACCCTGGGATGACCAGCGAGGCGACGTAGCGTGCAAACGCATCCTCTTGGAAGAGCACGGCGGTCAGCGTACCCTGCTCGAAGAGCTCGATCTCACTTTCCCCCTTCCCCTGCGAGGGAAGCTCGGTGAAGTCGTAAAAGACAGCATCCTCGAACAAGTGTTGGTCAGCCGGCTTCTCAGAAGAAGAGAATGCGGCACGCTCGAGGTCCTCAATAAGCTGTGCCTGAAGATCTTGTCGAACTGCTTCCTTCTCAGTCCCGGCAACACTGAACCGGGGACCGCTGTAGCCGCCCGTGAGCGCAGTAGTGGACTCAGCGTAGAATGCGTCAAAGCGGGCCGTTCCCTCAAATCCGGGAATGGTGAAGCGCAGCTCGCCCTCCTCATTGAACGAATTCCCCGGCTGGTCGGCCCAAATGGTCGCCGTTACGCTTCCGGGGTTCTCTCCGCTCATACCGGGGATCTCGATCGATTCTCGTATACGGTAGATACGGCCGTCGGGGGCTTCGAAACGAGTGTTCTTGATGAGTCGCTGCGGGTTCTCATCGAAGGTGTTGTAGATGGTGATCTCGCCAGTAGCGAACTCCTCGACCTGCTCTTCACGGGTCGCAGGAACGAGCGTGCTGGCCTCACGCTCTATGGTCATGAACGTGTACCCCAGCTCGTCGTGAGCCGGATCAGCTTGGGCAGTGAAGGTGGTATCGATGAAGACGTTCTCCTGGAGCTTCGGGTAGACGGTGAGCGTTGCTCGTGTAAAGAAGAACGAGACCAGCAACGCCAAGCCTAGTGCAGCAACGACGACCACACCGCTCACCAAGATCCAACTCACCGAGTAGGATGATTCCTTGTCAAGGAAATTTTGATGATCCCGGGGATGCTTGCGACGAGATGGGAAAAGATCCTCTCCTGGCACCTTAGGCTCGCTACGGTACGGGCGCTCCTGGGGGATGTGCTCCTCCACAGGGTGCACCGTACTACGCTCGGGGGGCGGTGGTGCTGGCGCGTAGCGCTCGTGCGGAGGTGGTCGCCGGGGGATACGTGCAGGTACGCCGTGATGCACCGGTCGTGGAACGGTTAGCTCACTCTCAGCACTTCGATCATGCACGTCGTGAGGTCGGTGGGTCTCACGGGGCACGATATCCTGCATGATGCGCCGATTCCTCATACCCTTCAGTATAGGGTAGATACGGAGGCGATGTCTATGTCGTGCTCGGGATAGTGCTGGTGAGAGCGCTCAGAGCGGTCAGTGGTACGAAGATACCGGGATCCTCCGCGCTACATGCACCCCGCAAGGTGCGCGCATTGATCGGCACCACAGAGAACGGTCGATCAGAGAACGTGAAGAGTTCGAACGCCTGATCGGTCAGCGCGGTCGAGAAGAAAAGCTCCCACTCAGGATCAACAAGCAGGTAGGTCGTCTGCGGTACAGGTCGCCCCTCTGAGGTAACCTTCAGTGCGCGGTAGAGCCCATCGATCCAGTCTGCGATGACGGTATACGTGGCCGACTCGATCTCCTTTGCTTCAGGAGTGGTTCGCTCTGCTTTCCCTTGCGCCATGAGCGCAATGCGGGTCTTGACGTCCTCTTGACGACGTTTGAGTTTCGTCGCGACCGCTCGAATAATAGAGTTGTTCCCTTGCGGAAAGGATGAGGACTCAAGGAGAATGCCGTCGGTCACGAGCGAGACATCGGTGATCTCCCCATGGATCTCGATGATGGTATAGTTCTCAGGAGGTCGCAGGTGGCGCTCGATACCCTGGTAGCAGATGAGTGAGGAGGAGAGAAACGTGGGCGATTCGGCATGGAAGGTCTTTGCAATGATGTCGCGGACTTTCTCGATGATGGCACTCGACATGACGCTTGCGTAGAGGGTAAGGGTCAGCATGTGCGCCTCTTTCCCCTCGGGTGCGACAGTTGCGTAGCCATTGACTTCGGTGCGAATGACCTCAGCATCCATGACCGAAGCATGCTCCATTGTTGCGGCGAGCGTCGACCCATCGTCGTGGGGGCCATCCTTGAACGCGGCAATCTCTTGCTCCATCAACTCGCGAATGGTAGCGGCGCGCACCACGAAGTCCTTTTGGCGCTTCATAGAGACACGGCGGGTTTGCGCAGCGAACCAGGGTGCCGTGAAGACACACGTCACCGACCCCATTGGTCGCTTGCCCAGGGTTGCAGTGAGTGCTTTGCGTCCCGGACCAGCCACATCCATTGCTACTTCAACAAGCGCCGAGAGCATCGCTTTTGTGAAGCGTTCGGTGTCGAGCTCGTCCTGGAGGGGGTACGCACTGACCGATGTGTAGTGAATGGTGTGGGTACCACCGCGTGTGGTGGAGATAAGGGAGCCGGTCACACGCGCGCTGCCAATCGTGATGACCGTGTCGATGCTCGACTCCTCTGTCTTTCGGTGTCTCCCAAAGAGCATGGAGACAGTATAACGCACTGCGCACACGAGGTGGAAGCACCCGCTGAGGAATACTACTCGATGACGGCTTTGATGCGGCGCACCCCTGCAGCAACGGATTCTTCCTTTGTTATCTTGAAGGCGCCCATAAGTTCGCGAGTGTTCTCAACGTGCGGTCCCCCGCAGAACTCTACCGAAAATGGCGCAGACGGATCGCCGATGGTATACACCCGGACGATGTCACCGTACTTTTCCCCGAAGAGTGCGCGTGCGCCAAGCTTCTCCGCTTCTGCTTTTGGCATGTCGGTCACGGTGACCGGAAGCGCTGCTTGGATCTTCTCGTTCACGATACGCTCGACCGCGGCTTTCTCATCATCGGTCATTCTTTCTGGGTGGGTGAAGTCAAAGCGGAGACGCTCAGGGGTGATGTTACTTCCCTTTTGGGCAACGTGCTCTCCGAGCACCTGGCAGAGAGCTTGGTGCAGGAGGTGGGTCGCGGTGTGGTAGCGCACACTCATGTCGGAATGGTCACCTAAGCCCCCTTTGAACTTACCCTCGCTTCCCTGTCGAGAGAGCTCTTGGTGCTTCGTGAACTCTTTGTGAAATTCCTCGGTATCGACCGTGATGTTCTTTTCTGCAGCGAGCTCCTGGGTCATTTCGACAGGAAAGCCGTAGGTGGAGAAGAGCATGAATGCATCGCTCCCAGAGATCTCGTTGTGGATGGCCAGTTTTTCGAACTCGCGCATGCCGCGAACGAGGGTTTCCCTGAAGCGCGTCTCTTCCTCTTTGAGTACACCTTCGATAGCGGTGCGGAAGTTGTGGAGCTCCGGGTAGGCCTCTTGGAACTCATCAATGATCTTGTGGGCAACCTCGTGCAAGGTGTGTTCTTCCATGCCCAGAACGTCCATGTGGCGCACTACTCGGCGGATAATGCGGCGCAGGACATAGCCGGCTTCCGTGTTTGCAGGGAGGACACCGTCCGCGATCATGAAGACCGCACCGCGTAGGTGGTCGGCAATGATACGGAACGAGCGCTGCTTGTCGGGGTCCTGGTACGATGCGGCAGAAAGTGACTCGATCTCATCGATGATAGGTTTGAATGCTGAGGTGAGGAACACGTCGGGGGTCTTGGCTTGTGCTGCTGCTATGCGCTCAAGCCCGCCGCCGAAGTCGACGTTCTTTTTGGGAAGTGGGACGAACGAGCCGTCCTCCTGCTTGAGGTACTCCATGAAGACGGAGTTGCCGATCTCGAGAAATCGGCCGCAATCGCAGTTCGGGTGACAATGCTCACCAAATGATGGGTCGTGGGGTGTGCCAAAGTCGTAGAACACCTCGGAATCAGGGCCGCCTGGTTCGCCCGCGGGCATGTTCGCAGGCACACCAGAGCGACTCCACCAGTTCTTACTCGCGTCGTAGAAGAAGATGCGCTCACCTTTCTTCATACCACGCTCGCCGCCCTCGGCCTCAGAACCCATATCCGCTTCGAGAGCCTCGATACCTTTTTGCGCGAAGAGATTCTTCCAAATACGCGCGGATTCAGTATCGCGCGGGATACCAATAGACTCGTCACCCATGAATACGGTCACGTAGAGTCGTTCTGGTTCGAGCCCAACCTCGTCTACCAAAAAGTGGAAGAACCACGTGAGCTGCTCTTCCTTGAAGTAGTCGCCCAAAGACCAGTTCCCGAGCATCTCGAAGAACGTGGTGTGACGGTTGTCTCCTACTTCATCGATATCCATTTGGCGGAAGCACTTCTGGCTGTCGACGACACGCTTCCCTTCCGGGTGATCTTTGCCCAGGAGGTAGGGCATCAGGGGCTGCATTCCTGAGCCGGTGAAGAGGGTTGTCGGGTCGTTCTCGGGAAGGAGCGAGGTCGACGGAACGACCGTGTGACCGCGTTCCTCAAAGAATTTCAAGTACGTGCTTCTGATCTCGTGAATGGTCATAGGCATGGATCCCTATTTAGACTGTTTAGATAACCATACTGCATACGTTTTGGCCATAGCCTCGAAACCCTTTTCGGAGTCCGCGATCTTTTCTTTCCCATGGAGCATGTGTATCGTTGCTCCAAGCCTGATCTCGGTATTCGTTCGTGAGACCTGGTCAAGGCGTGCGATGTTCTTTCTTGCTTGCTGAATAGTTGCTGCAGGGGATCTTGTGGCTTGTTTGAGCCACGCTTTTGCGGACAGTTTCTTTCCAGTCGCGATGCGCACCAGCTGTGAGAACGTTCGTGATGCACCGTACTT
Organism: uncultured Candidatus Saccharibacteria bacterium; assembly: GCA_964459075.1. Classification (GTDB taxonomy): domain Bacteria; phylum Patescibacteriota; class Minisyncoccia; order Phycocordibacterales; family UBA12088; genus CAYWKE01. Next base: position 13,511 of record CAYWKE010000006.1, read on the forward strand.
CCAGACCCGTTTCATGTCTTTGCCAACCTTTGGGTTATCGACAATGTATCCGTACGTTTTGAAAAAGTGCTCACGCCACTGATATAGGGCGAGCGTTGCCAAGGCGTATCCATGATACGAACACGCGCTCTCCCAATTGTAAATATGCGGTACGCTCAATAGTCTGAGAGATGGAGCTGACGTGTCGCTGTGCTTTTGCCAGACTGCGCGTGCGATACGTTGTATCTTATCGGGGGTAAGTGATGCACTCTCGTAGAGCTGTCGTTCAAAATTCATCACGGCCATCATACCCATGAGCGAAAGCGGACGAAGTGGCTGTAGTTCGCGAACCTTTTCTTCGTACAAAGAGAAAGGATACGGGTTTCCATCACTATCGCGAGCATAGCGTGAGCGCCATTCGATACTGCTGAAGACCGTGTCCATGAACATGCTTTGGGTCTCAGCCCACGCGGTAGACATCGGCGGCCATTCGGTGTTCAAAATGACCTCCCGCTGATCGCAGTTGGCGAGGTGTGCCGCGTGACCACCTTCGTGGAATAAGGTATGCATACCATCTTCACCCTCTCCAACGTGGCCGAGTACGGTTGTGCAGGTAAAGTTTGCGTGTGATGGCTGACGAATACCGTTCGAATAGTGAACGGGCTGAGGCCAGTGACAGAACCCATTGTTGTACTTTCCTCTTCGGTCCAATAGATCAAGCTGTAGCATGCTTCCCGCGAAGGTCACTCCCAAACGAGCAAAGCTCCTTCCCCATCGTTCAAGAGCTTGATCGAATGGAAAGTATGGGTCATCTTGCGCAACGAACGAACCTGAAAGCATGTATGCCTTATTCCACGGCTTCCGCAATCCTGGTCGCTCTTTCTCGCGTTCTCTAATTTCGTTGAAAGCGTATGAGGTTTTTTCATAGACCTCATCAAATATCTTGAAGAGCTCATCCTTCGACATACCCTCTTCGACCGTTACTTTGTAGTCGTAGAAGTCCTTGTACCCAAGTGCGCGAGCGAACTGATTACGGAGATCGACGAGTTCTAGGAGCTCCACGAGTGATGACGTTGCCAGTTCTTCCAATGAGTCAAAAACAGCTTTTCGCATTCGCTCATCTGATTCGGTGATGAGCATTGAGCGCATTTCGTTTTCGCTGGCGTTGACCCATTTCTTCGTTCGTGGGTCGCGGTAGCCCTCTTTTCTGGATGCACGCCTCTTTTCAACGCGAGTCTCCAGTTCAGTGATCCGTTTTTTGATCGAGGCCACATCTTCAGGGGTTTGGTACAGAGCAAAGAAGCACTCCCATATTTCGAGGCGTTGTTTGAGTGGACCAGATGCTTTCTTAAGAGAGTGCTGCACGCTCATTCGTAGCGCAGCACTCGTTCTAAAGACGGTGAGCTTGTGGTTGGCAGCATCTAACTGTTGATTGACGCTATGGTCACCCATCTTCGAGTGCCAAAACAGCTTCTCGTACGCTGTATGTAGTTTCGTGTACGTCGTATTCAAATGGACAAGGAGCTGTTTGGGGGTGCGTTGCATACAGTATTGTTGCCCGTATACTACCACAAAACGGCCCGTAGGCCGCTTTGTTTGACGTCGTGTTTGCGTGTGGCTAGAGGAGTACCTCCACTTCCGCTTCGGCGCGCAGCTTGTCGATGAGGGCGTTGACGATAGCTTGACTCTTCTCGGTCGAAAGCTGCTGTTCGATGTTCGGGCGTACCTCCGCAAGTGGCGGTGGGTCGCCATCGAACTCAGCGGTCGCTTCCGCGTAGAACGCTTCGACCTCAGCATCAGTTATCTCGATCTCGTCGATGGCGGTCTCAGCAGCGAGGTAGCTATCGATGGTAAGCTGCTTCTCGATGAGTTCGTGGAACGATTCTTCCGTGAGACCGAGGGTAGCGAGTTGTACGGCAAAATCCTCATCGCCGCCAACTGATGCACGGGTCGCGGCTACCTCTGCATCGACAGCATCGGCTTCTGCGGCGTAGCCAGACTCGACCGCTTCTTGGTGGAGGAGCTCTGCATTGATGAGGTCTTGCACGATACTCTCCTGAAGTTGTCCGCGCACGGAATCGAGCTCAGCTGGGTCGCCACCACCGAGGGTGCTCAGGAATGCCTCCGCTTGCTGCATCTGCTGGTCGAATGCTGCTTGGGTGATGGGTTCACCGTTGACGCGAGCGATGACCTCGGTCGATGCGGTACTTGCAGCACCTGGCTCGTCGAGGTTCATGACCCCTGTTGCTGCCAATCCGGCGACCAAGCCAAGGCCTACCAAGACAAGTGCGACCTGCGCCCAACGACTCGTTGAGCCAGATCCCTTCTCTGGTTCACGTGCCAACTCGGGGGCTTCGGTCTCTGCGTGCTCTTCATCCGTAGTGGTGCTCTCTGGTGTGTCAGTCACCTCCTCTGCCGATTCACCTTCTTCGCCATCGGGAGTAGTTGTCAGCTTCTCATTAGCACCGTCCTCGTTCGTGGCTTCGGAAGAGACGATCTGCTCGTCTTCCTCGGGTCGCTGGGTATCAGTACTCATTGCTCAATACGTTATCCTTTAATGAACTCATAGGTTTGAATGTCTTCTCCTTCCGGGACCTCAACGAGGTTGAACACCACTCCTTCGCCATCGAGGGTCGCTGAAACCGTCGCTTCTTCTGGAGCTTCAGCGGTGACCACAAAGGGTGTCGGTGTGATGACCTGCGCGCAGAGTTCGTCTGAACCTGGTTCTGTGATCGTGAATACGACCGTTACCTCGTCATCCTCAACCACAACCTCATTCGTCAGCCTATGGCACGGTGTGGGGAGATCGATGGATCCGGCAAACGTATGCACTCCATCCTCGTACTCGTGCGCAGCAGTAATGATCGGCTCCTTATTCTCGGATGGTGTGTTCTCCACAGCAGCTTGTTCGTCGGTTTCGACGTCTACCAGCGGCGTAGCGCTCCTCCCTTGCATGAATATGTATCCGAAGAGTACGAACGCCAAAAGCACGAACACGCCCACTCCTACCTTTGCGTATGTGTTGGTGCCATGCATGATTTTAGTATACCAAGTGTGTGCCGTGGGTACCAGTGCCGCCTATACCATGACTCCTTCACCCTGAAGGAGAGCCCGTTTTTGCTCCTCACCACCGCGGTTGTATCCTCCAAGACCACCGTCCGCTCGAATGACACGGTGACAGGGCACTTCAGGGTCATAGTTCTCACGCATGATACGCGCAACCGCACGTTGGGCACGAGGTTTTCCTGCTTCGCGCGCTACCTCCTGGTAGGAGCGGGTCTCACCTAGCGGGATAGCGCGAACGACCATGCGCACCTTATCGTCAAACCGTGCCTGCGGAGTGCTCATGAGGCAGGTGTGGCGGGCGGTCTTTGTGGTGGCTCTGGAGAGACGGGAAGGGTCGATGCGGTGGGTGGTGCTGTGGTGTGCTGCATATCTGACTTCTTGAGCAAGTACGCACCAACAGAGACAACCGCTAAGAGCTGAAGTGCGAGAATGAGGGTCAGTTGTTTTCTGCTCATGTACAGATTCTACTACTCGTGTATCGGGTTTTCAACGATGGTTGGTTCTTGCTCACGTGCTGCCATGCGCACGTGGCGAGCGAGGTATTGCTCAAGGTGCCATAAAACTTCGAACACAAACAGTGTAATGAGCGTCGTGAAGATGGCGATCGCGTAGAACCCAAAGCCCACCGCCATACCAATGCCTGCCATGACCCATAGACTGGCCGCTGTGGTAAGCCCCTTGAGCTCTTGGTCGAAAATGATGATACCGGTACCCAAAAAGCCAATACCGGTCACGATAGCAGCGGCGATGCGCAGCGGCGCGACGTTCGCTTGCCCCAGGTAGTGTGCCGTCATTAGTTCACCCAGAACGATGAAGAGACAGGACGCCACCGAGACGAGCGCAAAGGTGCGCATGCCCGCACGCTTGCCAACGATCGAGCGTTCCGTGCCCAGAAGCACGCCGAGAACGAGGGCGAGGAGGAGCTGCCAGAATGCGGCCGCTTCATCAACGGTAATGGGAATGAACTCGAGCATGGTGCAATGATACTACGAAGTGGTCGATGCGCCACACAACTCGTGCACCTCTTGCATGATCGCGTCGAACTTCCGCTCTGAGAGGCCGAGCGCCTGGACGAGGGTCGGGTCGTGGCGTATCGAGCGACACAGGACATGCCCTTGGGTGAGGAGTTGCTGCTTGTGATTCCTGTTGAGGGTGGTGAGTGCGGTCACGGGATGCAGGCCGGATTCCTCGATGAGGTCTTGCAGGTTCCCCTCTCGCGGGTACGACCAAGAAATGAGCGTGAGCCCTACACACGTGCCGTAGCTGATGGCTTGCGAGGTGAATTTCGTATTGGTCACCAACCACGATTGCGTGAACCCCTTCGAGCGCGATTCGAGTTTGGCGTTGAGGTCTTGGAACCGAGCCGCAACGTAGAGCGCTACCTTGAGGTCGGATTTGAGACCAGCCGAATTGTGGAACTTTATCTCAGCACCGATGCGCTCGTCCCCTTTCGTGGCGATGAGGTCGATCTCGTGCAGCGCGCAGCGACCTTTCAGCGAATGACGCGATGATGCCTCCCAGCCGCGTGCCTTCATGATCTCGGCGATGAAATCCTCGAACGGAAAGCCAGTGGGGCCGAGGTCGAGTACCGCGCGCTTGAGGCTGTAGCGTGAGGCGACCGACGCACGCTCCTTTTTGAGTCGCTCAAATGCGTCACGGTATATTTTGTAGGTCGTCGTGCCGTCGTCGTACTTCTCCTCTACCTCGGCGACGATGTCATCGATGAGGAACGGAGACGCGCCGGCGCGCTTCAGCGAGTACGCGAGTTTCTGTCGCTCGAACGGCTCGGTCGTGCCGTCAGCTTTCCTGACAATGAGCTCCCCTGCCATGTGCAAGTAGTATACTGCCTATCGAGTGATGACCGTAGCGTGCTCACTGGATAATGCCCCCACCCACACACACCTCACCATCATAGAGGACGAGTGACTGCCCTGCAGGAACGCCGACCTGCGGCTCGTCGAAGGCGACGGTCGCTCTCCTCTCTCCTAGCGAGATGAGGGATACGGCAAAGAGTGGCTGACGGTAGCGAAAACGTGCCTGGTAGGTCGTCCCAATTTCGGGCTCCCCGTTTATCCAGTTCACGTCGCGCAGCTCAACCTCATCCGTTTGGGGCATATGCTGCTTAGGTGCGACAGTGAGTGTGTTACCTCCAATATCCTTGGCGACGACATACAAAGGTGGTGTCTGCGGGTCGTGGGCGTGTACCTCAAACCCATGCCGCTGGCCGATGGTGAAGAAGAGTGCTCCCGGATGGGTTCCTACCGCTCTACCCTCCTCATCGATGACCGTACCTGGCTCCTGTAGGCCAAGAATCTCGGTCAGGAACTGCTCCATGTCGACATGGCCCATGAAGCACAACCCTTGACTGTCTTTCTTCGTGGCGGTCGGTAGGTGCGCTTGTGCTGCAAGCTCGCGCACGTGCGACTTCTCAAAGTTCCCGATGGGAAAGAGAGTGCGCTTGAGTCGGTCCTGCGGCGTGTTCCAGAGAAAGTATGACTGATCCTTGGCACCATCGACGCCGGCGAGCAGGTCGGTCGAGCCGTCCGGCTGGGTGCAGGTGCGTGCGTAGTGACCGGTCGCGACGGCGTCTGCGCCTGCGTTGAGGGCGGCATCAAAGAAGAGCCCGAACTTGACGTGCGTGTTGCACATCACATCCGGGTTGGGTGTTCTCCCCAGGCGGTACTCGGCAACGAGGTAGTCAACAACCTGCTGCTTGTAGGCGTCGCGCGCATCAATGTCAACGTACGGAACATCAAGCGCGGCGGCAACACGCAGTGCGTCGCGCCGATCTTCGTTCTGCGTGCACGGAAGAAAGTCGGGCTGCCACACGCTGATGAAGCATGCGGTCACGTCATGCCCAGCTTCCTTGAGGAGGTGAAGTGATGTCGAGCTGTCTACGCCCCCGGAGAGGCCGACCCATACCTTCATAGGGCACACCCTACCATAGAGCATGAGGAGAGAGTATGAGGATGTGGCGGCGACGTGACACTCCTTCCATACTCAATCCAAGTAGATGCGTTTGTAGTTCAAGTGCTGCGTATACGTGTGGCTGTAGCGCATCATCCCGTCGCGGCCGGTGAGATAGAAGAGGTAGTCGTTGGTGATGGGGTCAACCGCTGCCTCAAGCGAGGAGAGCGAGGGGCTCGCAATTGGACCCGGAGGGAGCCCTTTGTTCTGGTACGTGTTGTAGGGCGACTCGACCTCAAGGTCGCTGTACATCGGATGGAAGGTTTCGCGCCTCTGGATATAGCCGAAGACCGCGTCTACCTGGAGTGGCATGTCGAGTTCGATGCGGTTCCAGAGAATGCCGGCGATCGTGCGACGCGACTCGTACGTGTTCGCCTCTCGCTCCAGCAGTGATGCCATGGTGACGACCTCGTGCAAGGGACGACCGAACGCATCGATCTTGTCTTGAATGCTAGCGATCTTCTCAACAAAGTTCGCTTCCATCTCCGCCATGACCTCCTCGACCGTTGTATTGGGCGGGAAGTAGTAGGTGTCCGGATAGAGGTATCCCTCGCGCGATTCCGCTTTGAGGGCGAACTCCTCAGCGGTGAATGAGCCAAGCCTATCCTCGAACACCTCTGCCATTTGGTACGTGGTCATTCCCTCCCAAATGGTCACCCGCACCGGATCGAGCGCGAGATCGCCTGTCACGAGGCGCTCAGCAACAGCCCAGGTCGAGAGGGGTTCAGGGAAGTAGTAGTCACCTGCTTGCACACTCGCTTCTCCGCCCTGTACGATGACAAGCGCTTGGAGCAGTAGGTGGGAGCGCACAATGCCGTCTTGCTCAAGAATGCGCGCTGCCTGGTCGAGAGTGACCCCTTCGGGTATCGTGACGAGTGAACGGTCTGGGAATGCATCTGGAGCATACTGCCAGAGTGTGATACTGAGGTACGTGATGGTGTAGATGCACCCCGCGACGGCAACGAAGGTCACGCGCCCGAACGCTGCGTAGCGAAAGCGGTGACGTCTCAGGTGGCGACGTATGCGGTCGCCTAGAGTCATTTCACGTTCGACCGAGATTTCCTCGTCGTCAGGAGCATTGTGGTGGGGCTCTAGTTCAACAAGATCAGGCATGACTATACAGGGAGATTCGCTGGGGCACCTTCGCGCACCGATGGGATGCGACCGAGGTTCGGGGTCTTCACGAAGCTATTCGGCAGATGAAACATGGTGGCTAATTCTTCCGTGTTGAGCACGAAGTAGGGTGTCTTGTATGGTTCGTGGAACCATGATCGCCTGCGGAAGGCGTCAAAGACGCGATAGCGATCACGGTTCTGGAAGTACTCACGGAAATCTTGCCATGGATAGTCGTACTTGAACAGGTAGCGAGTAGGCTTGAATCCGTTGAGGGTTTCTGAGCTGTACTGCTTCATCGTCAACACAAGGCCGCCGATCATGGTCGGATTGAAGCTTTCCTTGCGGGCGAGGTACACACCTCTGATGCCGCAGTCGAACGCGAGCTTGGTGATGGAGCGCTGCATCGCAGCGATCTGGTCTTCCTGTTCTTTCGAGAGAAGGAAGGTCTTCGTGCCGTCAGACTCAATACGCACGTTCTCCGGGTTGCGACGTATCTTGTCGATCTCCGCCTTAGCCTGCTGCTTCCAATCCATGAATTGGCCCGGCTTTCCAGGAACCGGCTTCTGAGCTTTGTTGACCCGAATGAGTATCTGCAGCCACACTTGCTCTCCGGGGCCGGCCGACCCAAGGTACTCAATGATGTGGGCTATCGGGTCAACCACGAACTGCGGCTCGAGGTCGGGCTTGGCGTCGAGCCCCATATCTTTGTAGGTCTTGATGGGAAGGGGATCGGGTGCGGTGAGTACGAAGTCCACCCCGAAGATAGAGAGTTCGTTGAGATCGAAGCGCACTTTGCGGGTGTAGTCCTCAGCGGGAGTGATCTCCATGTCCGGGAACTGAGCGTAAAAGTTGTTCTCGACGATCTTCTGCATGTTCTTACGGCACCAGAAGTAGAAGTGCACCTGACCCTCAAGTGAGACCATCTCGATCGAGTACCAGTTGCGCACCTTCCCGAGCCAGTAGCGGTCGAGAAAGGTCGACTCACCTGAGCGGTTATGCAGACCCGCAAAGATCGTTTCCATAGCAGCGGGGCTCTTGGTGACCTCGCGCGGCACCTTCAGCTCCAACAGGATGTACTCCTGGTTGGTGATGAATTTTGCGCGAACGTACTGCACCCAGAGCCGTGCAAGGACGAAGAGCAAAAAGACCGGCAGCCATATCGGTGCGAACATCCACACGTACCCCCATACCACACGCACGGGCTCAGGGAATGCGGTCGCGAGAAATTGCGAGAGCATGTTCATAGTATTCTAGCATGATAGGTACTGACACAGCCGCCCCGTGGAGGGGCGGCTGTGGAATCCTCTGCTCGCTGAGGGCTACGCTTCTTTGAGAGCGTAGAGGCCGTCTTTGCCCCTCACAAAGAGAGTCGTATCCTGGAGATTCACGAGAATAGTGTTGTCTTTGACGTAGCGCTCGCGGCGAACGTGCTCGATAATGTCCTCACGTTTGAGCGGTCCATACTGTTCGAGGATTGTTTTGATGACTTCTTTTACGACCCCTCCTTCGTACCCCCACTCCTTGAGCGCATAGAGGCCGCGTCCGACCAGTACGAATCGTTGGTCCTTGATGAGTTCGTTGTGACAGGTCGCTTCGTGTGCTTTGCGGCTGAAGAGGTTCGTGATAGCGGCGGCAACCTCGCGGAAGTGCATAGGGCTGCCGTGCCGCTTGATGACGAGGTATGCGTAATCGCGCATACCCTTTGCGCGCACATTCGGGCTCTCAGCACGACCCCACTCACCCAGCGGATTCTTGCCGATCTTCCGTGAGAGCGACAGCCACCGACGGATGATCTCTTCGTTCTTGTATCTCTCATTCAAATGTTCCACCTCGCGCAGGAAAGAGGTGATCATGTCCGCCTCGGGAATGAGGTCGTCATCGGAGAGGTTCTGGTACATGCGGCGTAGCGCCTCGTGCACGCTGTCAGCTACATCGCTGTCCACGTACCAGCGGTGCGCAAACTCAATGTCTTCCTTCTTCTTCTCGAATAGGTGGCCGACCACAAGTAGGAAGTGGACGTGGTTGCGTGACGCGGTATCCTTCGCAACCGCTGCGAGGAACTCTTCCTCGGGAACGATGGCACCCATATCGTCAATGCGTGCTGCCAACTCCTCAAAAACGGGGTCCTCTGCCGAGAACGCATCTGACTTGCGGACGGTTGCTAGTCCGTAATTCTCGATCTGACGGACACGCTCGCGGGTGATGCCATAGGTCTTACCGATCGCCTCAAGCGTCGCCGGGGTGGTATCCTTCCCCAGGCCGTAGCGCAGCGTCAGAACCTCGCGGGCACGCTCTGGCAGCCCGGCGAGAAGTCGTTTGGTCACCTGCTTCGGTTTGAACGTAAGAGTCTGCATACAGTAATGTGGTTTGAACCAGGGGTGGTTCGAACGCTTTGCGGTTTGTGAACTTTATAACACATATAGAAAAAGTCAAGGAGCGGGAAGGTGAGCTGGGGATTACGTAGGGTCGTGTAGCCAGGTCGCACGCTATGTATTCGCGGGAACCACGAGATTGACGAGCTTGCCGGGAACGAAGATCGTCTTCTGTGGCACTGCCCCAGCGAGCCTCTCCACAATCGTCGGGTGCATGAGGGCCTCGGAAATAGCTTTGTCTTTGGATATATCAGGGTCGGCGGTGAAGCTTGCGCGAACCTTGCCGTTTATCTGCACGACGATGGTGATCTCGGTTGCGGCGAGCTTGGTCTCATCATAGGTGGGCCATGCTTCCAGATGGATGAATGTGTTCTTCCCTGCCCCTTCCCACAGCTCCTCTGCAAGGTGTGGCGCAAAGGGTGCAATGAGGCGTAGGTACGAGTGAAAGACCTCCTCGGGTACATGCTCAAGTTTCTCGAGATGGTTGAGCAGTATCATGAGCTGCGAGATGGCCGTATTGAATTTGTACGCATCGACATCTTCGCCGATCTTCTTGATGCTCTGGTGCACCAACCGCTCCGTCCCATTGTCAAGGTGAAACCTTGACAATGGGGCAATACGCTCAGAAAGACGCACGACGCGCTCCAGGAAGCGTCGCATGCCCGCGATGCCGCCCAGGTCAAAGGGGTAGTTGCCCGGGACGTTGTAGGGGCCCATGAATGCGAGGTACATCTTCACCGTATCTGCGCCCACGCGCTCGACGTGCTCATCGGGGTCGACGACGTTACCCTTTGATTTACTCATCTTTTTGCCGTCGGGACCGAGGATCTGGCCGCGATTCATGCGTTCCTTGTAGGGTTCACTCGCAGGGACAAGCCCAAGATCGAAGAGCGCCTTGTGCCAGAAGCGTGAGTAAAGGACGTGCATGGTGGTGTGCTCCGCTCCGCCGGAGTAGCGGTCGACGGGAAGCCACGAGTCGAGCTTATCGCGAGATGCAAACTCCTCTTCGTTCTTTGCGTCAGCGTAGCGCAGGTAGTACCACGAGGAGTCAACGAACGTGTCGAAGGTGTCGACCTCGGGTGTCCATCCCTTGCCGAAAATGCGCTCGGTGCGCTCGAATAATTCTTTTGAGGTCGCAAGAGGCGCCTTGCCTGTCGGTGTGAAGTCGACATCCTCGGGTAAGGTCCAGGGCAGATGCTCTTCGGGAACCGCGTGCGGCTTCCCTTCCGGGTCGTACACGATGGGAATGGGACACCCCCAGTAGCGCTGACGGCTGAGGGACCAATCCCGAAGGCGGTACGTCGCGGTCATCTCGCCGCCGACGTGCTCGGTGATGGCGCTTTTGGCGTCGTTACTATCCATGCCGTCAAACTCGCCAGAGTCTATGAGGACGCCGTTGCCAGTGTATGGCGTTCGGTCTAGAAACTGATTCCAACCGTATTGGTGGCTACTCCAAAGTATTCGCGAAGTCATTTCCTCCTTGGTCACCCACTCCAGTTCATGAATTCCCTCGTCAACCTCTGACGTGCCTTGCTCTAAATCACGCAGCTTCACATGCCAGAAATCGCCCATGCATTGCTGGTTCTTTTGCTTCGTGTGTCGATATCCGAAAATTGAGATTGTCTCACCAACTTTGCCAACTACATCAAAGTTCTTATAGCCCGTCTCTTCCATGAGCTCTCTACGAACAGCTTCTTCGTCCAATTCACCCTCGACACCACCTCCCACAAGGTGCTCAACGGCATAGTCTCCATCCATTTCTCGCTGCAGGAGAAAATGGTTTCCATCTGGATGTTGAATGATGAGATCGACCGTGCGCCGCTCAAGCGTCTCTACATCATCACGAGGTGCTCCTTGACAGTCGATCTCAAAATGATGGGCAATGACCTGCTTGATAGGTAGGCTGAACTTTTGCGCAAACTCCCAATCTCGCTCATCATGCGCCGGGACCGCCATGATAGCGCCGGTGCCGTAGTGGGCGAGGACGTAGTCGGCGATGAAGACGGGGATCTCCTCTTGGTTGGCGGGGTTGATAGCGGTAACACCTTCAAGCCGCACGCCGGTCTTCTCTCTTCCTTCAGCCGTGCGCTCAATGTCCTTCATCTGTCGCGACCTTTCGATATATCGCAAGGTTTCGTCCGTGTTCTCGATCGAGCCGTCTTTGAGCCACTCAGCGACTAACTCATGCTCCGGCGCCAGCACCAAATACGTCGCCCCAAACAACGTATCCGGCCGCGTTGTAAACACCTCTACCTCACCCTCCGAGGTGAAATCATGCCAATTTTTGGGCGAGGTTTCATCTCGACAACGATCTTCCCGGTTTTGCTCAAGCGCAGAAAGCGCCGCATTGAGCACCTCTGGTTCTTCTTTAGCTACAAAATGAGGCTCGTTCGCTTCAACAGAAGTGACTTCAGTGTCTACTAATCGTGAGAGACGTTCAGCTTGCTCATGAGTGACAGCTTCATCGTTTCGATCGTGTAGGATCGTGAATGCTGTTGAGTGATTACGGATCAACGCTTCGTCAAAATCCCACGAGTATGTTGATTCGAATGGTCGTCTTTTGTCTCCAAATTCTGCATCTACAAAGCCAGCAACAAAGACTGTATGTTTGACTGGATCGTTGAGCCGCTCGAGAACTTTCAAGGCAACTACGGCTCCCAAGCTGAAACCGATGATCACAGTGTTCTCGTCGTACTCTGTAGCTGCGAGGGCTTGCCGAACACTATCCTCTTCCGGCGTACCTTCTTCACTCGCATGAGCCATCAAAGGCGCTATCACCTCGTGTCCTTTCGCTTCCAGTTCCTCTGTAAGCCCCGGTATCCAGTTGGACTCAGGTGTACCACTCCATCCGTGCAGAATGACAACTTTTTCCTTTATAGATTTCGTTTTTCCTATTTCATTTTTCTTCTTTACCTCAAAGCGCAGCTTTGCTCCTTCTGACTTCCCGATCCAGTTCCTTTGGCTCTCTTTGATCTCTTCCGGCCAATCCAGATTATCGAGGTCGGCAAGGAGCCGCTCGGCGTAGTCGGTTATCTTCAAGAACCACGAGGCTTGTTCGCGCTTCTCAACTTCGGTGCCACAGCGCTCACACTTCCCATCCTTCACCTGTTCGTTCGCAAGGACGGTGAGATCCTTCGGACACCAGTTGGCAAGTTCGGTCGAGCGGTACGCGAGGCCTGCTTCGTAGAGCTTGAGGAAGAGCGCTTGGGTCCAGTGGTAGTAGCTGGGGTCACTCGCGACGACCTTGCGTTCCCAATCAAACATGTTGCCCATCGAGCGCAGCTGCTCACTCATGTGAGCGATGTTCTCATTCGTCCACTTTTTGGGGTCGAGCCCGTGCTTGATGGCGGCGTTCTCAGCAGGGAGACCAAATGAATCGAACCCTATCGGGAAGAGCACGTTGTAGCCCGCCATCCTCTTGTAGCGCGCGAAGATGTCGGGCACCGCAAAAGCGTACCAGTGACCGATGTGGAGATTTCCCGAGGGGTACGGATACTCAACGAGGCAGAAGTAGTTCTCTTTTCCCGGCTCTCGATCGTTCGTGCGATAGAGCCCCTGCGTCGCCCACTTTTCTTGCCACTTCTTCTCGATGGCCCGATGGTCGTACCCATGCATAGGACTCTAGGGTACGGCGATTTCGGCTTGGTGTAAAGCGCTAGCCTGCACGCACCGGAACCGGCATGAGCCCGCTCTCCTTTGGTGCAAGACGCTCGGGATCGATGGTGCGGGTGAAGCAGTGCTCCCCAGTACCATGCTCCCACGTGGTCTCCTTGATGCCGTACGTGCTGTAGTAGTCGCGGCCGGTCGTGGGCGATGGACGCCCAAAGGTAGCACAGAGTTCGAACGTGAGCTGGTTGAGTGCCTGGTAGCGGTAGTCGCTTTCGGTCGCAGGGTCTGTGGGTACCTCCGCGAAATTGGTCAGAGGGTCTGCTACTTGCTCAAGACTCTCCGGAAGTTCACCTGTGTCCTGCCAGTACGTAACCACTGCACGCTGTATCTTCGAGAGATCACTGACACGCTCTTGGTCGAGCCGGAGCGCACGCTGGTCAGCTGGTGTGCCTGCGATGAAGAAGCCGGCAATGATGGAGGCCAAGACAACGATGCCAATTCCGATACCAATAGTTTTTGATGCTCGTTCGTGTGCGATCCAGTAGCCACGGATGTCGTAGAGGTAGTAGGCAAACCCGCCGCCTGCCACAACCAAGACCGTGAGCACCTTGAGCAAGAAGCGGACGGTCGTGTCCCCTGAAAGGAATACGTTCACGAGCGCGATGAGGTCAGCGGCCACAGCGACCCCGGCAACCAGAAGCGTGATGTAGAGGAGCCAGCGGCGCAACCACATGCGCTGCTTTGCGTCGTCCCTGCGCATCTCACGATTGATGACCCACGCGAGCGAGATGAACGTAGGCACGAGAATGATGAGGGACGCCATCGAGAATCGAATGGCACCCGAAAGTGGGTCGATCCACGTGTCTAAGGGATCGGGAAAGAGTCGATCGATGTACTGGAACCACAAGGTGACCAGTGAGATGGCGCTCCAGTACAGGGCGATCATCAGTCCCGCGTAGAGGACAAAATCGCGGGCGGTGACACCGGAGTCGTGTTTGCTCATGAGTGAAGCGTATACCCCTCGCACCTATGTGTAAAGCTCAACTATGCAAAAACACCATCACGTCGCCATCGGCGACCACGTACTCTTTACCTTCGGTGCGCACCCACCCGTTCTCTCGCGCGGCGGCATAGGAGCCGGCTTCCAAGAGCTTCTCTTGCGCGATGACCTCTGCGCGGATGAACTTATCCTGAAAATCGGAGTGGATAGCTGCGCCAGCTTCGGGCGCGGTCGAGCCCTCACGTATGGTCCATGCACGGCTCTCTTTCTCACCGGTCGTAAAGAACGTGATGAGCCCCAGCATGCGGTAGCCTGCACGAATGAGCTCGTCGACACCATCCTCCACCACACCGAACTCCTGGCGGAACATCGTGCGCTCATCGTCCGCTACATCCTTCAGCTCGTCCTCAACGCCGGCATCAACAACGACCCAGCTCGCCTTGCGTTCCTCAAGGAAGCGCATCAGTGACTGCCAGCGGGGGTCGTTCGGCATCTCGTCAAGGTTCTGCCCATCCGCTTTCTTATTCAAGACGTAGAGGATTGGTTTCTGGGTGAGCAACTGGAGTGCGTGCGCGATGGGTCGCTGGGCATCGGTGAGTGGATACATGCGTGCCGGCTTCCCTTCTTGAAACAGCTGCTGGTAGCTGTGAAGCAGGTCTTTCTCGATCTGTGCCTCCTTCTTGCCTGCGCGAATGTCACGGTCAATGTTCGAGAGGCGCTTCTCAACTGTTGCTTGGTCGGCAAGAATGAGCTCAAGATCAATGACCTCGATATCTCCCAAGGGATCGATCGCGCCATGCACGTGGTGCACGTTCTCATCCTCAAAGATGCGCACCACCTCAGCAATGGCGTCGGTCTCACGTATGTGCGAGAGGAATTGATTTCCGAGGCCCTCGCCTTCCGCAGCACCCCGCACCAGGCCAGCAATATCGACGAACTCGACCGCCGCGGGAATGACCTTCTGCGAGTGCGAGAGCGTGGCAAGGCGAGCGAGTCGCTGGTCGGGCACCTCAACGATCCCAACCGATGGGTCAATCGTACAGAACGGAAAATTCTCCGCCGGAGCAGACTTTTTCGTGAGGGCGTTGAAGAGGGTCGACTTCCCCACATTGGGGAGCCCGACGATACCGATTGCAAGTGACATAGTGTTCGATTGTATACCACGTTTGTGGTGCTATCACGAGGGTCAAGAGGTGGAGGTAAAATATGTACTGGTGTCGAACGAATACTCGTATTATCATCCGGACTCTGTTGTGACCTGCAGGCAATTGGGCCTTTGCTTTCGGGTCAGTCCAAGCTGGAGGGTGTGATCGTTGGCTTTGTGTGGATGAGAAACTCATTTCGTGCGAGCGAACTTGCTCGTATAACAACAGCGTGGAGTGCACAGTTGATGATGCCTCCAACTACGCAAAAGTACGATTATGTCTATGGTGTCACGCAACCTACTCGTATCCTCGCTGAAGGATGGAACTTTGCGATAACCGGATCGCTTAAAGCCCTGACACGTGAAGATGTACAGGCTAAGTGCATGGCGACGTGTAAGCCGTGGTGCACGTGACGCATAAACGTTCTGGCGCCCGGTACCACCGGGCGTTGTAGTGTTGTTCTCAAGCTATCACATCACCCCTCTCCCTAACCGCGCCACTTCCTGTTTCCACTCCTCTCGCTTCTCGTCGGAGACCCGCTCTGCTGGGCCAAAGGTTGAGACACACACCGGGTCGTGTCCGGCAAAGCGTAGGATGCCGTTGCGAATCTCATTACTGTAGTCGCCGACGTTCCACCAGGTCGAGAACGCAGAGTTCGTGCCGGCTACAACGATGACACGTGCACTTTTGCCGGTGAGGTGCTGCTCAAGACGCTTGGTCTTCTTATTGAAATTGAACGCAAACCCAGGGAGCCACATCCGGTCGAAGCACCCCTTGAGGAGCGCGGGCATCGTGTTCCACCAGTTCGGGTAGACGATGACGACATGCTCGGCCCACCGCCAGGCATTCTGTAGATTGACGAGATCAGGTTCCAGCTCTTGTATCTCCTTGTAGCCCCGATGGAGAATGGGGTCGAACGACATGTCGCCGAGGTTGAATCGACTCACATCGTGCCCGGCATTACTCGCAGCTTCCTCGTAGATATTCGCGAGCTCACCAGAGAATGTTTCTTTGTCAGGGTGCCCGAGAAGGATCAGCACCTTCTTTGCTGCCATGCACGTATTCTACGTGCTTTTTGGATTCGACTCATCCACAGGTTGCGTCGTTGCTTGTGAGCCACGGTTGAGGTACCCCGCCGCAACGACCGCGAGGGTAAGGAGACCCGAGAACACACACCACCACACTATCCATGTCGATGCTTTCGGTATCGCTGAGGAGAGCTTGAGAATGAGGATGACCATGAACCAGCTCGACAGGGCGAGCGCAGCCGCAGCTTGCTTGATGAGCGGTCTTTGCATGGTGAGCGAGAGAACGAGGGAGAGCGCAATGATACCGAGGAATCCCCAACGGACGTAGGTCGCAAGCGGAACGAAGGTCATGACCGCTGGCGAGCCCGGGCCGAACAAGAACCAGTACAGGCCGACCTCGCCAACTATCGCCAAGCACAACCCGATAGCTGCCGTGGTGATCAGTGTCTGGGTGACGGAGCGTGCGACAGCACACGAGCGCCCCACCTCGTTGCTCAAGAGAAAGAGGATGAGCATAAAGCTCACACCCACCCCGAGCGAGATGCCAAGGAGGTTGACGATTTCGAACAAGATGAAAGGACCGTAACTGGTCATACCGCGCTATCCCCTACTTCGCATCGGACTCGATATCCACCATCGCTTGCTGCAGCTCTTTTTGGTATTTCTGCATGACGACCATGGTCGCCGACATCTGGTCTTTCCCTTCTTTCTTGGTCTTGTGCTCAACCTCCTTCGCGATCTTCTTGAAGAGGTCGGGGTGCTTCTCAACGAGTGCGAGTATCTTGTTCTGCTGGTCTTCAGGCATGTTCTTGAGCTGGCTCTTGAGCATGCGCTTCATGAGAAATCGTTGGATCATGGTGAGTAGGTTAGGTGCTATACACCCCTGCAGGGTCGCACCAGTGTACCACGACCAGCCCCGACGGCACCGTTTCGAAATCTTGACAAATGTGTAAAAATACGTTTTACTTCCAACGTTTATCGAGTTCTCCTTCCGTGGCCGGTCACGACACTGGTGGGTGAACGTAATTGTCATCACATGTTCGCATATCTTCGCTCACATCGCATCGTCTTTGGTGTCGGCATCGTTGTCGGCCTTCTCCTTGTTGCGTGGCTCTTCTTGCCGGATAGGGGTGTAAGCGATGAGGACACGGAAAGCGTCGTGCCGCAGGTCGAGCTTCTTGACCTTGGCTCAGTTGGGACAGGCGGCAAACTGGAGCTCGTTGGTGAGGTGCGCTCCCAAGCTGAAGCGATACTGCGTATTGAGCGCGGTGGTGAGGTGACCGAGGTGTACGTATCCTCGGGCGATCGTGTTGCGCCGGGCACGGTGCTTGCTGAGGTTGAGAATGCGTCTGAGCGTGCAGCAATCGCGCAAGCGCGCGCCAGTCTGCAAACCCAAGAAGCAAATCTCGCGAAGGCACTCGCCGGTGCGCGCCCTGAGGAGCGCGTGACCCTTGAGGCAAACGTAGCAAGCGCTGAGGTCGCGCTCACCGAAGCAGAGGTGGGCGTTGTCAATCGCGTACGCAGCGCCTACACGAGCGTGGAGGCGGCGGTGCGCAACGATGCGGACACGTTCTTTGAGGAGCCCAGGACCAATCCCGACCTCATTCCAATCGCAGGCACCTACACTGCACGCGTTGCCCTTGAGGCGCGTCGGAAGGAGCTGGAATCGCTACTGGTGAACTGGAGTGCCGAGGTGTCTGCCCTTTCTGCAGAGGGAGATCTTGAGCAGGCGCTCAGTACGGCCGAGACGAACACGCGTGCGGTCAAGTCGTTCCTCGATGAGCTTGCCTTCATTGTGAGTGATCAAGAGCCACGAGCCGACCTCACGGCATCGCAGATCTCCTCGCAGAACACAACGCTCCAAGGCGCACGCGCATCGATGGATTCGACCTTGACCGCGCTCTCCGGTGCGCGCACGACGCTTGCGAGTGCTCGCGCGCAACTCGAATCTGCTGAGAGTGCAGAAGCGCAGGGTGTGACCGGCGCGCGAAGTGAGGATGTTGACGCCGCGCGTGCTGCGGTCGCCTCCGCAGAAGCGGGTGTGCAGTCTGCGTTCGCTAACTACGACAAGACCGTCCTGCGCTCCCCTATTGCGGGCGTAGTGACCACACTTGCGCTTTCGCGCGGCGACTTTGCCAACTCGGGTGAGTTGGGAGCGGTCGTCGCGAACCCCCAGGCGCTCCAGGTAGAGCTCTTCGTGAGCGCCGCAACACGCAACCGCCTCTCTGTCGGTGAGACGGTGCGCATCGCTGATGTTGCCGATGGCGTCATCACCTCGCTTGATCCGGGTATCAACCCAGCGACCAATCAGGCACGCGTCTTCGTGGGGGTCACCGAAGGAGCAAGCGGGCTCGTTCAGGGCGACACGGTCACGCTCGTGCGGGACGCAACAGATGCCCCTCAAGCACCGGAAGTTCAAACGAACGGTCCTGTTGAGATACCGCTTACCGCTCTTAAAATTCGTCCGACCGGCAAGAGCGTCTTCACGGTCGATGATGGTGTTCTCATCGCACATCCGGTTGAGGATGGTGCCATCATTGGCGATGCTATCCAGATCGTTTCGGGCATCACCCGCGACATGCGTATCGTGCGCGATGTGCGCGGGCTCAATGATGGAGATGCGGTTACGGTGGCGGGGGCAGAATACCCGACACCTGAGCCATCAGCAACTACGACCGTAGCCTTCTAGCGCGTCCGTATGGCATCTGTCTGGCAATTCTTCACCAAGCACGCAGCGCTCGCCTACCTTCTCATGGTGGCGCTCATCGTGATGGGTCTGTACTCCCTCGTTGAGATACGAAAAGAGTCAGCACCTGAGATTCAGGTACCGGTTGCGGTCGTCTCCACCGTCCTGCCCGGCGCGTCGCCCGGCGATGTTGAGACCTTGGTCACCAATGAGATCGAGAAAGCGGTCAACAATCTCGAGAATGTCAAAGAGATCACCTCGAATTCCCGAACCGGTGTGTCGGTGGTCACCATCGAATTCGAAGCATCGGCAGACATCGATTCATCCATTCAAGATGTGAAAGATGAGGTTGACCTGGTGCGCAGCGAGCTCCCTGATGATGCGAACGACCCAATAGTTTCTGATGTTAACTTCGCTGATCAGCCCATCATGCTCGTATCGCTTTCAAGCGATGCGCCCAAGCCCCTCTTTAAGGGATTGGCTGATGAGTTGACCGACCAGATCGAGGCCATCCCGGGTGTGTCGCGTGCTGAGGTATCGGGCATCGAGAATCGTGAGGTCACGGTCATCGTTGAGCCAGAAGCGCTCAGCGCGCACGGGCTCTCACTCGGAGACATCACGAATGCGCTGCGTGCGTACAACACATCGCAACCCGTTGGCGACATCGAGGTGGGAGGTGTCACGTATGGACTCTCGCTTGAGGGTGACCTCGAGTCGAGTGAGGACGTGGGCTCGGTCCCGGTGCGCACCCAGAGCGGCTTTGTCTACATGCGCGATATCGCGCTCATTGCGGACGGACTCGCAGAACCAACATCGATCGCACGTGTCAGTGTCGGTGGCGAGCCGGCAAGTCAAGCGGCAACCCTCACGCTGTTCAAACAGCGAGGAGCCGATATCACGACCGTCACCGCCGAGATCGAGGATCTGCTCGACGAGCTGTCGACGTCCCTCTTGAAGGATTCGCAGATCGCCATCTCCTTCAATGCCGGTGAGGACATTCGCACCGACCTCATCAACCTCTCTTCATCCGGTCTCCAGACCGTGACACTCGTCCTCTTGGTGCTCATCGTGTTCTTGGGCGTACGCGAAGCGGTCATCGCGGCACTTGCCATCCCCCTTTCATTCTTCATCGCGTTCATCGGTCTGTACGCTTCGGGCAACACCATTAACTTCGTTTCCCTCTTCTCGCTCATCCTCTCGATCGGTATCCTCGTTGATTCGGCAATTGTGGTGACCGAAGGTATTCACACGAACATGAAGGAAGCCCTCAAGACGGGCGGCGGGAAGGTTGAGGCGGCTCTGAAAGCCATCAAGAGTTACCATTTCCCTCTCACCTCGGGTACTCTCACCACGGTCGCGGTCTTCCTTCCCCTCTTCACCATTTCAGGTATCACCGGGGAGTTCATCGCGACCATTCCCTTCACCGTTATTTTCGTCCTCCTCGCGTCACTCGTTGTTGCGCTCGCGTTCATCCCGCTCATCGCCTCGACATTCCTCCACCGACGCAGCTCCGGCCGGCTTGAGGATAAGCAGGAGGAGATAAGTCGCCGCTTGCAACAGTGGTACCACAA